>CAZIJC010000001.1:0-86780 GCA_964539385.1 uncultured Anaerolineales bacterium
CCGACATCGGCATTTGAACGTGTAGGACATTAGTTTTACTTGGGTCAGTAGCCGCGGAGCTTGCTCCGCGCGTGCCCGACAAGGAGGCCGCCCATGCATTGGCTCGGATGGTGCAGCGTCGTGCTCGTCATGTTCGCATCGGTCCGCGTGGAGGCGGGCGAGGTCGCGAAGGAAAACCTGGCCGTCCTGCCCGCCGAGTCCAGACCCGGCGAGGCGCTGCGAAACTATCTTTTGGCCGAGTGCGACAAGTGCTTCGACGCCCGCCGCAGCGAGGTCGAGGCGCTCGACACGCCCGAGAAGATCGTCGCGCGTCAGAAACGGCAGTACGCCGACTGGATCGCCGCCAACGGCCTGTTCCCCGAACGCGCCGCGCTCAACCCCCGCACCGTCGGCACGATCGACGCCGCCGCCTACCGCATCGAGAAGGTCATCTACGAGAGCCGGCCCAACCATCACGTCACCGCGAACCTGTACGTGCCGAAGGAGGGCGAGGCCCCCTACCCTGCCGTCCTGGTGCCCTGCGGCCACAGCAAGAACGGCAAGGCGTCGGTCGCCTACCAGAGCATCAGCATCCTGCTCGCCAGGTACGGCTTCGTCGCCCTCTGCTACGACCCCATCGGCCAGGGCGAGCGGTGCCAACTGCTCGACGAAGCGGGCAAGCCGAAGGTCTGGGGCACCACCGAGCACACGCTGACCGACATCGGCGCACGCCTCTGCGGATGGGGGGCCGCAACCTACCGCATCTGGGACGGCGTCCGCTCCATCGATTACCTCGTGAGCCGTCCCGAGGTGGACCCGAAGCGGATCGGCTGCACGGGCAACTCGGGCGGCGGCACGATGACCTCGTACCTGATGATCACCGACAAGCGGATTTATGCGGCCGCGCCGTCGTGTTACATCACGTCGCTGGAACATCTGTTCAAGACGATCGGGCCGCAGGACGGCGAGCAGAACATCACCGCCCAGGTCGCTCTCGGCATCGACCACGCCGATTACCTCTCGATGCGGGCGCCCAAGCCGACGCTCATTCTGGCCGCCACCTACGATTTTTTCGACATCACCGGCACCTGGACCAGTTTCCGCGAGGCCAAACGCCTCTACGGCATCCTGGGACACGGCGAGCGGGTGAATCTGTTCGAGGGCCGCGCCAAACACGGCTTCAACACGCCCCAGCGCCAGGCCGCACTGCGATGGATGCGACGATGGCTTCAGGGCATCGACGATGCGCCGGTCGAACCCGAACTTGCCACCCGCGAGGACGCCGAACTCCAGGTCACCGAAAGCGGCCAGATCGTCCACGACCTCAAGGGCACGACCGTCTGGGACCTGAACCTGGCGCGGGCCAGGGCGCTGGCGCCCGAGCGCGAAGCCTTCTGGCACGATAATCCGAAGGATAAATGCCTCGCGGAAGTGCGACGACTGGCCGGCATCCGCAAGATGAAGGAGAAGCCGGCCGTCAAGCGTTTCGCCACGGTCGAGCGCGAGGCCGTGCGCATCGAGAAACTCGTCATCCGGCGCGCCGGCGAGGTGCCCGTGCCCGCCCTGCTCTTCCTGCCGCAGACGGGCAAGAAAAAAGCGCCTGGCGTTCTGTACGTGGACAGTCGCGGCAAGGCGGCCGACGCCGCGCCCGGCGGGGCCATCGAGACGATCGTCAAAGGCGGCGCCGCCGTGCTGACCATCGACGCCCGCGGATACGGCGGGACCGCTCCGACCAAACCTAAGAGATATTGGCACAACGAATACTCGATCTCGTACCTGGGCGTCCATCTCGGGCGGCCGCTGCTGGGGCAGCGCGTTGAGGATGTGCTGGCGGCCCTCGACGTGCTTGCCGCAAGGAAGGAAATCGACGCCGCGAATCTGCGCATCGTCGGCGTCGAAGGCGGCGGCCCCGTGGCGCTTCATGCGGCGGCGCTCGATGAGCGGCTGAAGGCCGTCGCCGTCGAGCGGTCTATCGAGTCGTGGATGGACGTGGTGGCCACGCCCCTGTGCAAGAACCAACTGAACCAGATCGTGCCGGCCGCCCTGACGCGGTACGACCTGCCGGACCTCGCGCGTGCCATCGCTCCGCGCAAGGTCGAGATCAGAGTGCCGGTTGATCCGACGGGCAAGCCGAAGAAGGCGCGGTCGAAATAGGATCGCCCCGGAGGGGCGGACTGATCTGTAGCCACGGGCGCAAGCCCGTGGATCAGAAGGCCGGACAAGCCGTAGTGGGAGCCCCGTAGGGGCAACTGAGAGGTCATGCCGATGGGGCACATAACATGTGGTGTTCGGCACAAAGGAGCGCGGTTCCCTCATCCACGATAAGTTTCAGTCGCCCCTGCCGGGGCTCGGCCAAAGCGACAAGGGACGTTTCGCGTCCTTTCCGCCTCCACGGGCTTGCGGCGCGTGGCTACAGCGCAACTGCCCCTACGGGGCGGATCAGGAGACCCGCCGCGCTATGTGCCGCCACACAGAAAGCCTTTGCGGATATCTCCGGTCGCAAGTAGAATAGCGGATGCGAAGGGTTTCAGCGATGAGCGATGAGGACCGGATAAGCAAAGAGCGTACGGTGAAGAAACGCGTCTACCTGGAAACCACGATCGTGAGTTATCTGGCGGCTCGGCCCAGCCGCGATTTGATCATCGCGGCCCATCAGGAACTCACGCGTGAGTGGTGGAATGAACGGCGCGACCGGTTCGGTCTTTATATCTCCCAGTTCGTGCTGGACGAAGCCGGAGGCGGAGATGTGGAAGCCGCCCAAAGGCGTGTGGCCTTGCTCGCGGGAGTTCCCAAAGTGCCGATTACCGACGAGGCCATCAGTTTGGCCGGGGCCGTGATCCATCAGGACGTGATTCCACCCAACGCCGCGGGGGATGCCCTACACGTCGCCGTCGCCACGGTCCACCAGATGGACATTCTCTTAACATGGAATTGTCGGCACCTGGCCAACGCAGAGATCCTCGGACCGCTGGGAATCTGTCTGCGTTCTCTCGGGGTCGACCCACCGATCATCTGCACGCCAGCAGAGCTGATGGGAGCGTAGCGATGCGTGAAGACCCAATCGTAGATGAGGTTCGGAAACGCCGTGAGGAGACCGCCGAACGGTTCGGGTACGACGTTCGGGCCATCGCAGAGGACGCTCGGAAACGCGAGCAGTCCAGCGGCCACCCGCTCGTGACACCCGAACCACGCGAACCGGCGAAGTAGAAACAGACACGCCTGGCGAAGCACCAACGGCACTATGCGGTCTTACGTAAGTCGTTTGCTGTGGCGAGAACGGCACCCGCTCGCTTACGCTCGCGGCTAGTTACACGCGCACCCGACCAGCCACATGGGAAAACTAGTACTCCGTCGCACGTGAAACGGTGGGTGCCACTGGCGGCTTGTCCGCCAGTGCCTTCCTGCTGCTCGCCACACACTGGCTGACAAGCAGCCAGTGGCACCCCGCAATTCAGCAGCGACAGAACACTAGCCGCGCGCTGGCGAAGTAAGAGCAGACCCGCCGCGCATCAACCGCAAAGAACTTACCTGACCCGCTTCGTGCTACTGCGCTACCTGCGCCCGTGGCCGGTTGTCGCCCGGCCGGGCGACCGCCTCGCTGGAAGGTGTCTTAACGTTGTCGTACCAGAGCAGTTCGCGTTGTAGGCCGTGAGAAGACGGCCCTCCCCTCTTGCCATGCGCGGCCGGCGTGCTAAACTGTGCTCGGTGAAACCCCCCATCGTCGGAGGCGCCATGGCCGTCATCTGCGTCGCAGGCATCTCGCCCGGCATCGGCAAGACCGCGATCGCCGAGATGCTGCTCGGGCAACTGGGCGGCTGGCACGCCGCCCGGGTCCGCGTGGCCGAAGAGATCCGCCAAGACCATGCCGCCATCCTCAAAGAGGCCGGTCACGTCGTGCTCCAGGGCGATGCGTTGGCCGACGATCCGGAAATGGACCGTCTCCTGAGCGCCGGCGCCGCAAGCGCGACCGTCCTGCTGGCCGAACCGCGCGGCCTGACGGCGGGACTGGCGGCCCTGCGGCAGTCGGTGCCGGCGGCCGACAACCTTCTGGTCGAAGGCAACGCCTACCTGTGGGCCGCCGATGCCGACCTGGCCGTCATGGTCATCGGACCGGGACGCAGAGGCAAGGGCCTGGCGCCGGTCCGGCCGGCGGTGCGGGAACTTTTCGACAAGATCGGCGTCTGGGTCTGGAACACGCGGACGCATGCCACCGACGAGGGTTTCTTCGAGTTTCCCCAGGCGATGGGCCGCATGGGCTTCGCCCGGGCCATCACCAACCGCGCCGACTACCACCACGTCAACCCTACGTCGCAGACCCACGCCGGCAACGCACCCTTCCTGGCGGCCGTGCATAGGCAACTGGAAGGCAAGTGGATCGAACGCGGCGCCAGGGAATTTCTCCGCCGCGCCGGGTTCGACGAGGCAGGGCAAGCCTGATGGCCAAGCAGTGGACGATCCGGCCGGCTTTCTCCGGCGCTGAAGGCCTCGCCCACTCGCTCGGCGTCCCGACGATCGTGGCCCACGTGCTCGGCCAGCGCGGCTACGATACGCCCGAGGCCGCGCGAGCGTTTCTCAACCCGCAACTCACGCAACTCCATGACCCCAACGCCTTGCCGGGCGTGATGGAAGCCGCCGACCGTCTCGTCGCCGCAGCGCGCAGCGGCGAGCCCGTCGTCATCTACGGCGACTACGACGTGGACGGCATCACGGCGGCCGCCATCCTCTGGAAGGCCCTGCGCCTGGCCGACGCCAACGTCCGCGTCTACGTGCCCCACCGCCTGGAAGAAGGCTACGGTCTGAACACCGAGGCGGTGGAGCGTCTGGCGGCCGAGGGTGCGCGGGTCCTCGTGACGGTCGATTGCGGCATTTCGGGCGACCTGCAGGTAGCCCGTGCCAACGAACTCGGCCTCGACGTCATCGTGACGGACCATCACGAGCCGGACCCCGAGCGCCTGCCGCCGGCCCTGGCGCTGGTGAATCCGAAACTTCCCGGTTCGCCGTACCCGTTCCGCGATCTGGCCGGTGCGGGCGTGGCACTGAAACTCGCCTGGGCAATCGGTCAGAGACTCAGCGCCCGCGACCGCGTCAGCGCCGCCTTCCGCGAGTTCCTCGTGGCGGCGACCGGCTTGGCGGCGCTCGGCACCATCGCCGACGTGGTGCCCCTGGTCGGCGAGAATCACGTGCTGGCGAGTTTCGGTCTGCGAGCGCTGGCAGCCAGCGAGCATCCCGGCATCGTGGCGCTGCGCGAGGTGGCACGCCTTCAGGACAAGCCTATCGACGCCCATCACATCGGGTTCGTGATCGGGCCGCGCCTGAACGCCGCCGGACGCCTCGGCCATGCCCGCGAGGCGGTGGCACTGCTCACGACGGCCGGCCCCGAGGCCGCCATGACCATCGTCGGGGAACTCGACCGCCAGAACCGCCTGCGGCAGGACGTCGAAAAGCAGATCCTGGAGCAGGCCGAGGACCAGGTCGCTCGCGTCTTCTCGCCCGACCGCGATGCGGCGATCGTCCTGGCGGGTGAAGGATGGCACACCGGCGTCATCGGCATCGTGGCGTCGCGCCTGGTCGAGAAACACCATCGCCCGACGATCCTCATCGGCACCGCCGAAGGCCGCGCCCAGGGCTCGGGACGCAGCATTCCGGGGTTCCACCTGTTCGAGGCGCTGGTGGCCTGCCGGGGGCACCTGACGAACTTCGGCGGCCACGCGATGGCGGCCGGCGTGCGGTTGAAGGAGGCATCGGTCGGGCCGTTTCGTGAGGCCTTCCTCGCCCGCGCCGCCAAGACGCTGACGGCCGAGGACCTGACGCCGCGCCTTCACGTGGACGCCGAGATCGGCCCGGCGCAGATGGATCTTCAAACGGCTCGGCTGCTGGAGGGGCTGGGGCCGTTCGGCTCCGGGAACCCGCGCCCCGTTTTTGCGGCGCGGCGGGTCCGACTGGCGTCGGCGCCGCGGCGCATCGGACGGCGCGGCGATCATCTGGCGGTGCACGTGACCGAGGCACGGCGCGCACGACGGGCCGTCGGATGGGGCATGGGAGAATTGGCCGACGCTCTCGGCCGGGCGGGCTCATGCGGCATCGCCTTCACCTGCCGCGCGTCGGACTACAACCCGCGCCGGCCCGAAGTCGAACTGCACCTGAAGGACCTCTGGCTCGGCGCCTACGGCGACGAGCGCGCCGCCGGGGAATTCGCCTGACGGCCGGCGGCCCCGGCAGCGTCGCGGCAGAGTACGCACGGGCTAATCGGGCGATAGCACAACGGCGGGCTACCCGTCGTCTGCCGACTTTTTCTTCTTCTTCTTTTTCTTCCTGGACTCGCCTGTGTCAACGAGTTGAAGCATCGAGCCGACGCCAGCCAGGATCAACACGATGACGACCGGGATGTACGGGCGCACGTCGATCACCCGCTCCACCGGGCCGCCGAGCGCCGGCCACCACCGCGTCAGGCTCAGCACTCCCAGTGCCACGAACGTGGCGCCCACCAGCGAGGTGATGACAACGATGAGCGGCTTCAGCAGGAGCACCGTCAGGGCGATGCCGGCCACAAACGCCACGGCGCCCACCAGCAAAAGCGCCGTGGTCGCTCTGATGTTCATCACGTAAGCGACCTCGACGAAAATCGCCGCGAACACGACGCCACCCAGCACCCCCCAGGCGGCCCGATGCAGCGGCCAGGCCAGCACGCCCAGGATGATCGCGCCGATCATAATGCCGACGGACTGATTCACGTTCAGGTACACGGCCGCCGCCATCCCGGCGACGACGCCGATCCCAACGTAGGCAATAACCACCAGCCAGCGGTATAGCCGGAAGCCGTACAGAAGGAAGGCAATGCCCACCGGCACCAGTAGCACCGCCGCTGACAGCGGGTGGTACTCGAGCAGGTTCGCCCACGGCTCGGTCAACAGTTCGGCGATCGGCTTGCCCGTCTCCGGCATGGCTTGTGCAGCGCCTTGGAGCGCCACCATGATCGGACCCTCCACCTAGCCCCCCTCGGCCATGTCCTGATCTTCCACGTCCCACTGCTCGTCGCGCCGCTGGAGCGTCTGCTGGATGACCAGGCCGATGGCCACCAGGCAGAGCCAGCACGCGCTCAGCGTCATGGGGTAGTCTGCGGCGAGCAACGTCCGCCCGGCGCCGCGAATGCCGGTAATCAGTTCGACAACTCCCACGAGGATCAGCGCAGCGCCCTGGGCCGACGTAACCAGACGCCGGCTGAACCGCAGCCGCACGACGGACACCGTGGCGCCGATGAGCAAGCCGGTCAGGAAGGCCGCCAGAATGGGGTCGCGAGCCAGGTTCGGCCCGGGCCATTGCGTGGAATAACTCTTGTCGGAAAGGTTCAGGACCAGATAGGAGGCGTAGCCGCCTTCGCCCAGGCAATTCGCCGCCAGCGTCGAGAGCACCACCGCCAGGACCACCGCGCCCAGAACGGCCTGCGCCACGTTTCGGAAAAACGCGCTCAACCCGCCCAGCAGCACGCCGCCGATCACGATGACCAGCGGCTGGCCAACCGGCATCCACAACGACAGCACCATGCCGACGATGCATCCGAGAAACGTCATGCTCAGCACGTTCAGCAGACGAAGACGCCGGGTGCCGAGCACCAGGTACACCACGCCGGCTGCCACCAGGAGAATGCTCCCCCACACCGGGATCACCAGCCGCATCTGGCCCGTGGCCGATGCCATCATCACACGGCCCCTTTGAATCTCCTGCCGTCCCCGGCGGCGCTGCGGATACGGAATGACGACGTGTACCGCCCCTCGCGCCAGCCGGCTGCCGGGCGGTCTGCAACTTATCAGCACGTGGCGCAAGACAGAGCGAGTCTCGCCCTCTTCCCGCTCACAATATATATCGGCAACCTTGCCGCCGCTTGACCTTAGAATTATGGTCCGCCGGCGCGCCGGCGTCACCGCCGCAAAGTGGCGCGTTGCGGCGCGGGCCTTCTGCGCCAGGCAGGCTACCTCACACTCCGCGAGGAAGGCGTGTTGATGGCCAAGGAAGGCAAGACCACACTGGAAGAAGTGCTCAACGTCACGCACGGCGAGAGTGATCGTCGGCCCGAGAATGATGCAGAGAACGGCGGCGTCTGAAACCGACGCCATTCCGCAACCCCCCCAACGAGACTCCAGCCCGTGAACGACGTCAACCCGTGTCGTCGAAACAGTATCCCTGCTCCTCGAGCATTCCCTGCACGGCGGCAACGAAGTCTCGGGCGTCGGCCAGCAGCGCCTGAGCCTCCTCCTCTTCAACGGGAACGAGGTCGTAGTCACCCTTGCTTCTCAGGGCGAAGCCGGTATCAAGTATGCGGAACATGTCCCTGCTAAGGGGACCGTCTTTGGCGAACTCGCGTCCGAACCGGCCGATGACGGCCGAGTGCTTGGAGAACTCCAGATCGCGGTGCAACAGGGCGGCCTGGGCGGCGTAGAACATGGCGTAATACGTGCGGGAGGCCGCGATCTCCGTGTGTCCCTGCTGCAGGAGGCTCAGCGCAGCGACCAGGTTTTCGTGGGCCCGCGCCAGGAGCGCTCTGACTTTCTCGTGTTTGCTCAAACGGACACCCCCTCGCGCTCCACCGCCCCGAACACCATGAACCCCGCGTGTTCAGCGGCGATGCGCTCGGACACGATGATCGGGCAGATCACGTAATCCCAATCCAACGAAACGTCGGCCGCGACACGGTAGATGGCCTCCCGCGTCGGGAGCGTATAGGCCTCGTCGGGCAGGATCGCCATCAGATCCACGTCCGAATCGGGTTCGGCGTCGCCCCGGGCGCGAGAGCCGAAGAGGATAAGGCGGAAGTCGGGGCCGATGTGCTCGACGAGGGCCCGCTTGATTGCGGCAAGGGCCTCACGCAGACGCTCATCCGTGATTCGGTCCATCGCTTCGGGCAGGTCTGAGTGCACTGACATGGCGGCGCCCCCAACGGGTTCCCGTAAGTAGTATACCGATGCGCCGCTGTCGGTCAACGACCTGCGATGGGCACGCGCGCCCAAAGCGATATGGAAAGAGGACCGCGATAACCGCGGTCCCCTTCGTTTCTGGTGACCCCAACGGGACTTGAACCCGTGTCGCGGCCTTGAAAGGGCCGTGTCCTAACCACTAGACGATGGGGCCAATTCCATTTCGGATTGCGGATTTCGGATTGGGCCAGGTCCGCCGCCCGTTCGTTCCTCCGTCCGTTCGCCGCGGTGCCTGCGGCACCTGCTCGGCCGCAAGAGTGAGGGAGCAGGGACTCGAACCCTGGACCCACGGCTTAAAAGGCCGTTGCTCTACCAACTGAGCTACTCCCCCAATACCTTGTCCGTGACGATGCCGAAGTCGCCCTTCAAAAGCAGCCAAAGACCTGCACGCTGGACTTTCAACCCATGCGACAACCTTATCCGGCCATGGGCCGACTGTCAAGGAACTCCGCAATCGGTGTCTTCCCTACCAGTTCGACAAGGCGGCGACACGGGGCGTGCCAGGCCTGCGGCGGGCAAAAATGGCAGGCTTAGCCCTACAGCGCCACTTACCGCGCGGCGGGTCTCCCGACCCGCCGCGCAACAGCGAAAATGGGCTTTCGAGCGCGGTGGGTCCGGAGACCCACCGCGCGAAATGGCGAAGTGGCGCTTGTAGTATCAGGACAGCCGCAGAACGTGCGCCGCCGCCGAATACGAGAGCAGGACTTCGGTGTTGCGAAAAGGCGGCAATAAGTGTACCATAAGAGTCGTATAAGGTGATGGCCCCGCAAATCTTCGGCCGCTACGACGTGCCATGTGCGATGGGGGTAGCGATGCGAGTCATCTCGCTTACCTCGGTGGTTATCCTTCTGGCCGCTGCGCTGCCGGCGCGCGCCGCCGACCCGCTGGGCGGCGGCTTCGTCACTCCCGCCAAGACGACCGAACCGGCACCCGCCAACGCGGAAGAGCAGCAAAAGGTCAGCGAGATTGAAGCGGCCTACGCGGCCGGCAACTACGACCAGGTCATCGCGGCGGCCAAGACGTTCCTTCGCACCGCGAAGGACAACAAACTCAAGGCCGAAGCGGCCCGCATGGTGGCCGATTCTCTCCGGAAAAAGAAGAACTGGAAGCGCGCCTGCTCGGCCTACATCATGTTGTGCGACCGCCTCCAAAAGGGGTCCGACCAGTACGTCAAGTATTACGCCGTGGCCGAGATTCTACGGGCCTCGCCGAACGGCACGTACGGGCAGACGGCTGCCGAGGACGGCGAAGCGAACCCGAATCCGGGCACGACGCTCGACGATGATACGGCGGTGGCCGAGGCGCTTTCGCGGCTGGCAGCCGCGAGGGCCGACAAGTTGAAGTTCCGCATCGCGCTGATCAAGCAAGCGCGAACGGCCCAAGATGTCGTCCGACGGTTCTTGCCGCTGGTCGTGGAGTTGGGACAGATTCGCGTCCTGTGGCCCGAGATGCCGCCGGAAGTCGAACGTGTTGCCGCGCAGACCGCCGCCATGCGGATGGCCGAGATCAGCAGCCAGATCCTGGCGGGCCTCAAGAGCAAGCAGGCGATCTTCGAGACGGCGGAGAAAACGAAGCGCTTCTCCTCCAGGCATAAGAAGGAAATGCTCGGCTGTCAGAGCGTCTGCAAGGACATGGCCAAAGCCGAAGAATCGCTCACGGCGGGCATGGACAAACTCGCCGGCACGGCGGCCTGGACGGAAGGCGAGCAACTCAAGGCAGACAGCACCTCGCGGCGCGAAACCTTCGAGCAACTCGTCAAGGAATTCGTGCCGCCGAACCCGAGCGGCAGTGGGTGGGACGAGTTGGACCGGCTAGATCGACATGGCCCGGGCCGAAAAACCCCGCCGTAGCGCGGATGCCGTGTGCTCGGATAGCGCCACGGCCGGTAACGTTGCGGCTTGTCGGCAAATGGCATAGTATGATTCCGGTGGATTGTGCGGAACCCGATGGGGTTCGGCCGCGTCCAAGTTACGGGGAGCCGTCTGAGGCATCACTTCCGGAGGCGCCAAGGCGAAAGCGGTGGCCTGCGCCGGTTCAGGCCGGCCGCGGTGGAGGAGGATAGCCATGCGACGCGTAATCGCTAGTGTGTTGGTCCTGGCCCTTTGTGTGGGAGGCGCCGTGTGGGCGGCTGCCATCCCCGGCAATGCCCAACGCATCGCCGAGATGCAGGCCGAGATGATGGCCGGCAACACCGATGCGGCCGTCAAGGCGGCCAGGGCTTTCCTCAAAACCACCAGGGACGAAAATGCCAAGACCGAGGCGATGCGGGTCATCGCCGACGGACTGAGAAAGAGCGGTGACTGGCGCGGCGCCGTCGGCGCCTACCGCGGCCTGTGCGACCGTTTCGAGAAGGACTCGGACGCCTGCGTTCGGTGCGCCGCCATTGCCGACGTCCTGGCCGCCTCGCAGAACGGAATCTACAAAGGCAGCGCCAAGATCAAGCCTGCACCGGGCACGCAGGCGAAGACACTCTCCGACGACGAGACCCTGAACGCAGCCCTCACGCTGCTGGCCAGGTCTCGGTCTGCGAAGTTGAGGACGAAGGGTATGGCGGTTCGGCGAGCACGCACGCCGCAGGACGTGATGAATCTGTTCCGGCCGCTGGCGCAAGAGGCGCGGCAGATATTCCTTCTCGGCCCCAACACGCCGCCCGACGATGCACGGTCCGTCGGCACGATGGCAGCCCAGCGCCTGGCACAGATCTACACCCAGGTCACGAGCGTTCTCCAGAAAAAACTCCAGAGTTACCAACAGAAGATGAAACGCCACGAGCCCGGGTCCTTCACGAAGAGCCAGAAAAAGGACATCGAGAACACGCAGCAAACGTGCAAGGAAATGGCTGCCGCAGAGAAGGAGTTCCAGGAGGCCCTGGCCTACGTGAGCGGCTCCGGCGAGTGGGCCGAGGGAGAATCGTTCCGCGTCGATGGCGCCGAACGCGCCGCCGCATACGAGCAACTCGCCAAGGAATACGTCGTGCCGACGTATTCGAGTTGGGGCTACTACTTCTGGTAATCAGCGGCCCCATGGCCGAGCAGCCCGTGCAGTACGCTGCTGGACGTACGAACCAAGCGCAGCCCGCACGGGCCGCGCTTTTCTTGGGGCTGCGGGACCGGGGCCGTCAGATCGTCATGGCGGCGAATCCGCCGTCCACGCGGACCAGCGCTCCGGTCACGAACCCGGAGGCCTTGTCGCTGGCCAGCCAGAGCACGGCCCCGAGCAGTTCCTCGGCCTCGCCGAAGCGTTTCATCGGCGTATGGGCCATGATCTTGGCGGTGCGCTCCTCGGTCAGCAGTTTGCGGTTCTGCTCGGCGGGGAAGAAGCCCGGCACGAGGGCGTTGACGCGCACGCCGTCTTCGGCCCATTCGCGGGCCAGAAACTGCGTGATTTGGTTCACGCCCCCCTTGGCCACGCCGTAGGTGAACACGCGAGAGAGCGGCGGGCCGCTCGAGGCGCTCGAGATGTTGATGATGCTCCCGCTCTTGCGCTCGACCATGCCGCGGCCGAAGACCTGGCACGCGAGAAAGACGCCCTTCAGGTCCACGGCGATGAGTTTCTCCCACTCCCCGTCGGTGATCTCGAAGAACGGTGTGCCGGAGTTGACGCCGGGGGCGTTGATGAGGATGTCGGTGCCGCCCCAGGTTTCGTCGATCGTGCGGCAGGCGGCTTCCAGATCGGCCCGGTTCGCCACATCCACCTTTGCGGCCATCGCCTCGCCGCCGGATGCCTGAATCTCATCGGCCTTGGCCTGGGCTGCGTCGGGGTTCAGGTCGAGGACGGCGACCTTGGCGCCGGCGCCGGCCAGGGCGCTCGACATCGCCCCCGCCAGAACGCCGCCGCCGCCGATGACGGCAGCCCGTTTGCCGTCCAGGCCGAACATCTGCGTCAAATACGCTGCAAGCGCCATGGCACGCTCTCCTTGTGCGTTTGCGTCGGGGAAAACCGGAGTTTACCGGACGGCCGTCCGGATGCAAGCAATTCCGCGCTTCTTCAAAACCCTTGCATCCGATGGCCGCGCTGCTAGCATACCCGCGCACATTCAGACCAACCTGACACCAGTGGTAGGTCGGGGCGTGCCCCGGCGAAGCGGATCGCCGGGACGTTGATCCGGCCCATCTCGGTAAAGGAGACGGTTGTGGCGGATGACCCCCAGAAGGTCATGCGAGACTTCCAGCCGACCTCGGAATACTTCGTCGGCATCGACTCCGACGGCTGCGCCTTCGATACGATGGAGCCGAAGCAGAAGGAGGTCTTCTGCCCCACCACCATCTGGAAGTGGGACCTCATGGCCGTCTCGAAATACGCCCGCGAGGTCTGGCTCTTCGTCAACCTCTACTCGAAGACCCGCGGCTGCAACCGTTTCCTGGCCCTCGACTACGCCATGGATTTCATCCGCGAGCGGCCCGAGGTCCGGCGCCGGGGCGTGGCCGTCCCCGCCATGAAGGAACTCAAGGCCTGGATCGCACGCGAGACGAAACTCGGCAACCCCGCCCTGGAAGCAGAGGTCGAGGCCACCGGAAACGCGGAACTGGCGCGGTGCCTGGACTGGTCGGCGACCATCAACGCGCGTGTGGCCGAGGTCGTCAAGGGCATACCGCCGTTTCCCGGCGTGCGAGACAGCCTGGAACTGCTCTCGGGCAAGGCCGACATGATCGTCGTCTCCGCCACGCCGTGCGAGGCGCTGGAGCGCGAGTGGAACGAGCACGGCATCGCCGACCACATGGCAGTCATCGCCGGCCAGGAACTCGGCAAGAAGGCCGAGCACCTGGCCCTGACGGCCGGCGGCAAGTACCCGCCCGAAAAGATCCTCATGATCGGCGACGCCCCCGGCGACATGAAGGCCGCGGTGGCCAACCACGCCATGTTCTTCCCCGTCAATCCCGGCCACGAAGAGGAGAGTTGGGAGCGGTTCCACCAGGAAGCCGGCCCGAAGTTCCTCGCGGGCGAGTACACCCGCGACTACGAGGCGGGACTGATTGCCGAGTTCGATAAACTCCTGCCCGAAACGCCGCCGTGGAAGACGTAGGCCGCGGCGCGGCTTAGACTCTGTTCGAGCCGGACGCGGGAGCGTCCGGTGGCCTTGTGTCGGGTCGGGGTTCTTTCCATAAGGAGGGTGCTATGTCGAACCGCGTCAAAGTCCTGCTGATCCTCGGCATTCTCTTGGTCTTCGTGGGTCTGGGTGGCGGACTGGCGATGACACTCATGGGGATGGTCCGGACGTTCAACCATGTCCAGGCGGCCGAGACGGCCAAGCCGGATGAGTTGGCCGTAGGCATCAAGACGTCGCTGATGGCGCTGGCCGTCGGCGTGCCCTTCGGTTTGGTGGGCCTTGTTCTGGTTGTCGTCGGTATCGTCCTGGGCGTGTGCGAGCGACGGCAGGCGCCCAAGCCGCTTGCCCCTGAGCAGCCGTTGCCTTAAGGCGTTACCGGCGCCTGCCCAGCAGCCGCAGGCCGCGGCGTGCCGCGGCTCGCGTGGGGTAATGCCACGGTCGTGCCGACGTACCCCGACGCTTCCGCGTCGGGCTCGGGGGGCGCCAGGCCCCTACTCGCCCAGAATCTCCAAGAGACGGTCCACCGCCGCCCCGACGGCGCGGTCCACGCTTTCGGTCGTGTAGCCGCCGACGTGCGGCGTGGCGATCACCTTCGGATGCAGCGTGAGGGGGTCGTCTCCCGGCGGCTCATTCTCGAACACGTCGATGGCCAGGCCGGCCAGGCGGCCGTCGTCGAGGGCCGCCAGAACCGCCCGTCCGTCGAGAAGACTCGCACGGGCGGTGTTGATGAGGTAGGCGCCGGCCTTCATGGTCCGCAACACCCGTGCGTCGATCAGGGGTGCCCCGTCTGCCTGTGCCGGGCAGTGAAGGCTGAGAAAATCGCCCGCCGCCAGCACCTCCTCCAGCGGCGCCAGGCGGACCCCATCGGGCGGCTCAGGCGGCGGATAGGGGTCGTGCGCCAGGACGTCCATGCCGAGGCCGCGGGCCATACGGGCCACCTGCGTGCCGATGCGCCCGCAGCCCACGAGACCCAGGACCTTGCCTTCGAGTTCGACGCCTTTGCGGCGTTGCCAGTCGGCGGCCTTCAGGTGGGCATCGCTGAACGGAATGGCGCGGGCCAGGGCCAGCAGCAGGGCAATCGTCAACTCTGCCACGCCGCGCGAGTTCGCGCCGACGGCCGGCAAAACGGGGATGCCCAACCGCCGCGCGGCCTCCAGGTCAATGTTGTCGATGCCGACGCCGTTGCGGGCGATGGCCTTCAGGGTTGGTGCGGCGGCCTCCAGGACGCGGGCAGACACTTTCTCGACGCCGGCGAGGTATCCCGCGCAGCCCGGAAGTTTTTCAAGGAGTTCGGCCTCGTCCGGCTGGACGCCCGGCGTCGAAAAGATGACCTCGCAGCCCGCCTCGGTGAGATGCCGGAGGGCCGGGTGGCCCGACCTGGTGAGCGACCGCGGCGTAACGAGGACTTTCGTCATATGAAGAGCCCCCTATGGCACGACGAGACGCGCCGCGCAAGCGCGGCGGCTAACGGCGCCTGTGCTCAGTTGTAGGCCGCGGCGCGCCGCGGCCTACGTGCTAGTGGTGGAACAGCCGCAGGTCTGAGAAGGCCATGACCATGCCGTGCTCGTCGCAGGCGGCAATCACAACGTCATCGCGCGCGGAGTTGCCCGGTTGAACGACGTAGGCCGTACCGGACTGGGCGGCCCGGTCGATGGAGTCGCGGAACGGGAAGAAGGCGTCGGAGGCGAGGCTGACGCCGTCGAGTTTCCCGATCCAGTCGGCCCGCTCTTCGGCCGAGAGCGGCTCCGGGGCGGGGTCGAACGCCTCTCGCCACGCCCGCTCCTCAAGCGGCGTGGGCCGCTCCAGGAGGTACTGGTCGATGGCGTTGTTCATCTCGGCCCGCGAGAGGCCGTCCTTGAACGTGGCCTCCAGGATCCGCGGATGCTGGCGGAGCCACCAGGTGTCGGCCTTCGAGCCCGCGAGGCGCGTGCAGTGGACCCGCGACTGCTGGCCCGCGCCGATGCCGATGGCCTGGCCGCCTGCCGCGAACGCCACCGAGTTCGACTGCGTATACTTCAGAGTAACCGACCCGACCACCAAATCCCGCACGGCCGTCTCGGGCAGGTCCTTCTTCTTCGTGACGACGTTCGCCAGGAGTTGCGGCCCGAAGCGTGCGGCGTTGCGGGTCTGCTCCAGTGTCACGCCGTAGACCATGCGTGTCTCGGTTTCGGGCGGCTCGAAGTCGGTGTCCATCGCCAGGACGAGGTACTTGCCGCCGCGCTTCTCACGCAGAATCGCCAGGGCGTCATCATCGTAGGCGGGTGCGATGCAGCCGTCGGAGACCTCGCGGATGAGCAACTCGGCGGCCGTCCGGTCTACGCGATCGCTGAAGGCGGCGAAGTCGCCGAAACTCGACATCCGGTCCGCACCGCGTGCCCGGGCGTAGGCGACGGCCAGCGGCGAGAGGTCTGCCATGTCGTGGACGAAAAACGCCCTGGCCTCGGCGTCCGACAGGGGGGCCGTGACGGCGGCGCCGGCCGGGCTGACGTGCTTGAACGACGCCGACGCCGGCAGGCCGAGGGCCGCCTTCAACTCCTTGACCAGGGCCCAGGCGTTCAGGGCATCGCACATGTTGATGAAGCCGGGCGCGCCCGAGAGGACCTCGACCGGCAGGTCGCCTTCGGGCACGAAGACGCGGGCCGTCTTCTGGTGCGGGTTCATTCCGTAGCGCAGGGAGATTTCGTTGGGCATGGGTTGCGGCCTTTCAACTTGGGTTCGTGATGACGCGCCGCGCAAGCGCGGCGGCTAACAGGTTTCGTCAAGCGCCACGCGCTACGGCGCTACTTTCGCAGCGCTTGCGGGACGTACTCGGCGCACTTCTTCTCGGCGAAAACGGGCTCCAGGCGCGCGAACCGCTGGAGGCCGCCGACGAGAGGCACCGCCGGCCAGTCGTCGCCGACCAGCGGGCGGGCGTAGTCGAGGAAGGCGTCGGTCACGTCGCGGCGGTTCGGGGCGATCCAGGCGTCGGGGAACTTTCGCTCGGAGTTCGCCATCTCCTCCAGGGGCACCTTGTCGTACCGGACGCGATAGACGGCGCCGGGTTCGCGCAAAATGGTGGCCATCCATCCGGTGCCTTCACGAGCGGCGATGAGGGCGGCCTGCCGGCCCACCTTGTACGCCTCGTCCAGGTCCACCGTGGAGGCGTAGATCATGCTGTGCCGCTGGTCGGTGCCGGGGATGTTGCACCGCGGCGCCCCGCGCACCGCCAGGCCCGCCTCGGCCAGGTAGTTGACGATCGTCTGGGCGGCGGTCGTGCCGCTTGAGGAGAACTGGACGTGGCCGAAGGAGTCGCGGCGTGCGCCGAGGTCGCCCACGTCAAAGCCTTCGCTGACGACCACCAGGCACCGGCCGCAACATTTCAGTTCATCGTTGACGGCGTCGGCAAGTTCTTCGAGCGTGACGCCCGCCTCGGCCAGGTAGATGTGCAGCGGAAACCGCCGCTCGGGATCCGCCAGGCGCGCCGCGGCCGGAATGAAACCTATCCGCCGGCCCATCGCCTGCATCACCAGCACCGGGTCGGCCGGGCACGAGCCGGCGTTCTCCTCGTTCGCGCCCTGCACCGCGAGGGCCCAGTACCGTGCGACGCTGCCGTAGCCCGGCGTGTGGTCGATGAGTTGGAACGCCGAGTCGCCGACGTCGTTGTCGATGGTCTTCGGGACGCCCGTGGCCACCAGGTCCAGGCCGCGCTCCTTGGCCAAGCCAGCGATCTTGTTCGCGGTGTCCATCGAGTCGTTGCCGCCCGTGTAGAAGAAGGTGCCGATGTCGTGGGCCTTCAGGACACAGATGACGCGCTCGAAGTCCTCGTCCTGGCCCGCTTTGAGTTTGTAGCGGCAGGTGCCGATGGCGCCGGCGGCGGGCGTGGTGCGCAGCAGCGCGATCTGGTCGCGCGGCTGGGCCGAGAGGTCCAGGAGTTCCTCCTTCAGGACGCCCTCGATGCCGTGCCATGCGGCGTAAACGGTGCCGAACGTTTCGGGCATCTCGAAGCACGTCTCCACGACGCCGCGCACCGAGTTGTTGATGACCGGCGAGGGCCCGCCCGATTGGGCGACGATGACGTTTCGCGGGTTCGCCATGCTCGCTTACTCCTTCTCCGATTTCAGGCGATATAACGTCTCGCCGGCGTGATCGACAAGCAGAATTCCCTCGTCCTGGCGGCCGATCCATTCGGCGGCGCGGATTTCGCGCGGGTCCAGGTAGCCGAGGTTGATCCGCGCGCACCGCTCCTTCGGGATGCCGGTGGCAAGCGTGACTTTGATGCGCGGCTGCTCGACGCCGCCCGAGTACGTGCCCAGGCCCTTGACGTGCGTCGAGTGGGCCATCACACCGGCGGGCACGTCGGCGAACTTCTCCATCTGCTCGCGGAAGTAGTCGAGGCAGTGGTAGCCGATCTTATCCAGGATGCGCCCGTGCGTGTAGGAGACCTCGGTGATGTGCGGGGCGTAGATGATGAGTTCGCCGCCGTCGGCGACGACCGGCTCAAGTTTGTACATCACCTTGCCGGCGGTCCAGAGGTCGTCGTACATTTCGGGTGCGATGCCGAGGACGCGCTTCAGCGGCCGGTCCACGTACCGGATGTGGACCTGGGCCGAGAGGTCGGCGGCGGCGCTGAAGGCCTCCTTCGCGTCGCCGATGAACAGGCCCTTGAGGCCCTCGCGCGCCACGACCATGTCGAAGTTCGTGACGGGCAGGTCCACCAGTTCGACGGCCCGGTCGATGACCCGCCGCACCACGGTGTCCTTGACGCCGTTGATCTTCCAGTTCGTGACCAGCGCGCCCAGCCAGTGGAAGAAGTGGATAATCTCGGGGCCCGCAACGCCGGGGAACAGGTACTTGTGTCCGCCGGAGAAGCCGACCACCTCGTGCGGGAAGGTGGGCCCGACGATGAAGAGGTGATCGTAGTCGAAGAGCAGCGCGTTCACCTCGACCGGCACGTCGCGGGCGCAGCGGCCCCCCGTCAGGCGGTCCATCTCGGCCGCCGCCAGCGTGCCGATGACTCTGAGGGCCTCGGGATTGTCCCACTCGTGGTTGAAGATGCGGGCGCCGCCGTACGGGTCGGCCCGTTCTTCGGGCGTCATCTCCATCAGGCGCAGGACCTTCTCGTCGTCCATCGGCATGTGCGTGCCGAGGGCGATGAGGAAGTCGATCTTCGCGACGCGCCCGAGCAGCAGGTCGCACAGCGTACGGAACATGAGGCCCACCGGCGCCGTCCGCGTCGAATCGGGAATCAGCGCCAGGACCCGCTTCCCGTCGAGCGGGAGGCCGGCGAGCGCCTGCTTGCAGAACTCGCGGACTTCCGTATCGGAGAGAACGCCTTCGGTGTGGCCGCGGCCGATGATCACGGCAGGTCCTTTTCTATTGCCCGCGCTCTGTGACGACAGGAAACGCCAGGCCCTCCAGCGCCGCCGCAACGTCCGGGTCCGGCGCGGCCAGTTCGACGGTCGTTTGCGGGAACTCACGGCGGACGGGGTAGCCCCGGCGGAGCGACGTGAAGTAGTCGCCCCGCTCCCCGGCCGCCCGCGCGAGCATCTTGCGCAGGCGAGCGTCGTCGGCCTCGATATCGTACGCCGCCGTGATGGCGCCGCCAAGGGCTTCATCGACCGTCAGGCCTGCGGGCAGGGCGACGCGCGGATGGGCGGCCGGCGGCATCAGCGGCGCCGGGTCCCACTCGCGCTGGAGGCCGAAATGGCGGCACAGCGCCGCCAGCACCATCCGCGTGCCGTTTACCTTGCCGTCGTAAGAGTACCCGGCGACGTGCGGCGTGGCCAGGTCCACCTGTTTGAGCAGTTCGGCGTCGATGTTCGGCTCGTTCTCCCACACGTCCAGGACGAGCGGGCCGATGGATCCGGAGCCGATGGCGGCCTTCAGCGCGCCGGTGTCGGCCACGGCGCCGCGCGACGTGTTGATGAGCGTCACGCCGCGCTTCAGGCCGGCGAGCAGCGGAGCGTCGATCATATGGAACGTGGCGTCGGGTCCGTCGCGCGTAAGCGGCACGTGCAGCGTCACGACGTCGGCGTCGGCCAGCGCGTCGATGGGCACGTAACACGGGTCGCAGGTCCGCCGCGCCAGCGGGGGATCGTTGCGAAGGACCGTCATGCCGAGCGCTTCGGCCATCCGGGCCAGGCGCCCGCCGACGTTGCCGACGCCGACGATGCCGAGCACCTGCCCGGTCATCCGGATGCCTTGCCGTGCCGCCACGACGGCCATCGCCGCCATGACGTATTCCGCCACGCTGCGTGCGTTGGATCCCTGGGCGCTGGCAAACCCGACGCCGCGCGAGGCAAGGTACTCCAGGTCGACGTGGTCGGTGCCGATCGTCGCGGTGGCGACAAAGCGGACACCGCTGCCGTCGAGCAACGGGGCGTCCACGCGTGTGACGCTTCGGACGATCAAGGCGTCGGCGTCGGCGATGGTCTGCGGCGTGATGCGGTCGGCTGGCAAGGCGTGGACCCGGCCCAGGGCGCCGAAGGCGCCGGCGAGCAGCGGGATGTTCGCGTCGGCGACGATCTTCACGCGCTTGCCCCGGGCCGCGTCAGGACGAATCGGTCCAGTGCGTGTGGAAGGCGCCCTTGCGGTCGGTCCGTTCGTAGGTGTGGGCGCCGAAGTAGTCTCGCTGAGCCTGGGTCAGATTCTGAGGCAGCCGGGCCGTGCGATACGAGTCGATATACCCCAGGACGGACGAGAGGCCGAGAACCGGCACGCCGGCCGTCATCGCCTCGGCAATGACTTTCCGCAGGGACCGGGTGCGGGCGTTGATGATTTTCGCCAACCGCTTGTCCACGAGGAGGTTGGCCAGTTTCGGGTTTCCTTTGTACGCCGACGCTATCGCCTCCAGCAGTTTCGACCGGATGATGCACCCGCCTTTCCAGATGCGGGCGACCGCGTCGAGCGCCAGGTTGTAGTCGTACTCGTTCGAGGCGGCCCGCAGCAGCGCCATTCCCTGGGCGTAACAGGAGATGACGGCCACGTAGAGGGCGTCGCGGGAGGCCCGGATGAACTGCGTCCGGTGCATGGACGCGCGGTGGACGCGCGGGCCCTTGAGAATCTTCGACGCCGCCACACGCTCGTCCTTGAACGCCGAGAGGATGCGGCCCTCGACGGCCATGTCGATCGTCGGGACGGCGATGCCGAGGTCCAGCGCGCTCTGGCTGGTCCACTTGCCGGTGCCTTTCTGGCCGGCCTTGTCGAGGATAACATCGACGAGCGGCTTGCCGGTGTCGGGGTCCACGCGTGCGAGGCAGGCCGTTGTAATCTCCACCAGGTAGCCGCCCAGTTCGGCTTTGTTCCACTTGCCGAAGGTCTGGCTTATCTCGGCGGGCTTCATGCGGAGGACCGCCTGGAGGGTGTCGTAGACCTCGGCGATGCACTGCATCATGCCGTACTCGATGCCGTTGTGGACCATCTTGACGTAGTGGCCGGCGCCGCGCGGACCGATGTGGGTGCAGCAGGGCCCGTCGAGCTGGGCGGCGCATTTCTCCAGGACGTTTCTGACGAGGGCGTAGGCCTTCTTCGACCCGCCCGGCATGATGCACGGGCCGTGCAGGGCGCCTTCCTCGCCGCCCGAGACGCCGGTGCCGATGTAGAGGATGCC
This sequence comes from uncultured Anaerolineales bacterium, assembly GCA_964539385.1. Lineage (GTDB taxonomy): Bacteria > Planctomycetota > Phycisphaerae > FEN-1346 > FEN-1346 > JAUVZF01. Next base: position 21,584 of record CAZIJC010000001.1, read on the forward strand.
GTCGGCGGCAAGGTCGTCGAGGCGCCGCTCGGTGTCTTTGAAGAACGAGTTGCCGCCGTCTATCAAAAGGTCGCCCTTCTGAAGATGCGGACGGAATTGCGCGATCATCGAATCGACGGCCTCGCCGGCCTTGACCATGAGGATGATTCTGCGCGGCCGCTCCAGCACGCTGCACAGTTCCTCCGGGCTGTAAGCGCCGACGATGTTCCTGCCTGCTGCCTGGTTCTCGATGAACCGCGTAACCTTGGCGACGGTTCGGTTGAAGACAGCGACCGAGAACCCGTTGCTTTCGATGTTGAGGGCGAGGTTCTCGCCCATGACGGCCAAGCCGACGAGCCCAACCTGTTGTTTCGCCATCGTTGCAGCCTCCTTCAGCGTTTCTGTCTCACCCGGCCGGTCACAAGTGTGCCGTCGCGCCGTCCGCAGAGACGGGTATTCTATCAGCCCGGTACCGACTGTCAAGATAACGGCGGCTGGAGGCAATTGACATCTGCCACCTGCCTCGCGTACGATACAGTGAGTGACCGGCGGTCCACCGCCGCCCTCTCAGGCGGACGCATCTATTGTCGCAACCATCCCGGCGAGATGGTCTGCCTGGACGTGCGGGGCAAGTGGCACGGTCGGCCGAGAAGATGAGCGACACTGCGAGCGGCCCGACGCCGTTTCGGGCCTCCCGAAAACGGGGGTTGATCTTTTTTTCGCGCAAAGGACTTTCACGTGAGTTCGTCGCCTACCATACTTTACTGCAATTGCACGTACGGCGGCGCTGTGCCCCTCGACGTGCGAGAGGCCGTGTTGGAGGGGCTCGTGGCGTCGGGCGTGCCGTTCGAGCCGGTGGCCGACCTGTGCGAACTGGCCGCACGACGCGACCCGTCGCTGGAGCGCCTCGCCCGGTGCGACGACCTGCATGTCATCGCGTGCTATCCGCGAGCGGTCAGGTGGCTGTTCGCTTGCGCCGGTGCGCCGCTGGCCGACGGCGCCGTCATCCACAACATGCGCGAGCAAAGCGCGGACGACATCCTGGCTCATTTAGCCCCCCACACTCATTTAGCCCCCCGTGAAGACACCACTTATTTAACCCCCCGTGAACACACGGGGGGCAACCCCCAAACAACCCACAAGCCCCCCCAACCGACACCGACTTTCCCCGAGAGGCAGCCCGGCGAGTGGATCGCCTGGTATCCGGTCATCGACTACGACCGGTGCCGGAACTGCAAACAGTGCCTGGAGTTCTGCCTGTTCGGCGCGTTCGCGCTCGATGATGCCGGCACGGTCCGCGTCGCGGCGCCCGACCGCTGCAAACTGAACTGCCCGGCGTGCGCGCGGGTGTGCCCGGCGTCGGCCATCATCTTCCCGAAGTTCCGCGAGGGCGGCCCCATCGCCGGCAACGAGGGCGTGCTGACCGAATCGGCCGAAGAAGGCATAAAGGCCGACATCAAACGCCTCTCGAAAGGTGACGTCATGGACGTGCTCCGCAAACGCGCCGCTCGCGCCCGCGCCGAGGCCGCCAAAAAGCACTCGACGGAGCAACCCGACCGGTGACCGCGTCCCTGAAACCCGCTGTCGTTCTCGTGGCCGACCGCACGCTCAGCGCGCGGTACAACGTGCTGTTCGAGGGCATCTTCGCCACGATGCAGACCACCCACGTCCCGGAAATCGCGATGCGGCGCCTCATCGCGCCGCAGACACACGTAGATTCGCACGGCCGTGCCCGCACCGTCCCGATCGGTCTGCGGCGCGTGGAATCGGCGCTGCTGGCCCGGACGCCGCTCACCCCGCGCGACGTCGTGTGCACCACCCCGGAAGCCCTGCCGCGGCTGCTCGGACCGTGGACGCGCCTCGTGGGCGTCAGTTCTTCCGACCCGCTCGGCCACGGCATGAGCAACACCACAACCACCCAGTTCTGGAAGGGCAGTCTGTACACCCGCGTCTGGACCGACCGGCTGATGCATAACCTGGCCGACGCCAGGCGCCGCTACAGGTTCCACATCGTCGGCGGCGGGGCCGGTGCATGGCAGTGGGTCCGGTACCCGCGGGAAGCGGCGCGCCACGGCCTCGATACCATTTTCGAAGGCCACTTCGAAGACGACGGACCCGACACGTTCATGCAACTGGTGGGCGGCCAGGCGGCGCCGCCACACGTGGTCGCCTCTTCGTGCGCCACCGACCGCATTGAGCCCATGTGCGGGGCGTCGCTGCTCGGCGTCGTCGAACTCTCACGTGGATGCGGCAAAGGGTGCAGGTTTTGCGTCATGGCCCGCCAGAAGATGGAACACCTGCCGGCCGAGACGATCCTGGCCGACGTCGAGACAAACCTGGCGGCCGGCGTCCGGTCGGTCGTTTCGGGCAGCGAGGATTTCTTCCGTTACGGCGCCCGGGGCCCGCGGGTTAACTTTGGGCGGCTGCGGTCGCTGCTGGAGCAGATGCGCAGGCTTCGCGGCCCCGGCTTCATGCAGATTAACCACGCGAACGTCTCGTCGGTCCTCCAGTTGGAGGAGGACGAACTCCGCGAGATCCGACGCCTGCTCGAGTGGGAAAGCAAGACGGATTACCTGTGGGTCAACCTGGGCGTCGAAAGTGCCAGCGGCCGCCTCGTCCATGCCAACGGCCCCGGCAAGATCGCCCCGTTTGACCCCGACGACTGGGAGGACATGGTTCACCAGACGGCCGACCGTTTGACCCGGACCGGTTTCTTCCCGGTCTTCAGCATCATTCTGGGACTGCCGGGCGAAACACCCGACGACGTGGACCGCACGCGCCGCCTGGTCGCGCACCTGGCCACCCGGCGGGTGGCCGTGTTCCCCGTGTTTTACGAGCCCGTAGGCGTCGGAGAACCCGCTGACGGCGAGCCGTTCGGCATCCCGGCGATGACCGAGCAGCACCTGGACCTGTACACGGCGTGCTACGAGATCAATTTCAAGTGGATTCCGCGGCTGTATTGGGATAATCAGAAGGCGGGAGGCGTCGGCCCGCTGAAGCGCCTCCTGGTCCAGGTGCTCGGACGGGCCGAGGTCCGCTCGTGGCGCCGCAACTTCGCCCGTGTCCGTCGCCGCATCGCCCAGCGCGATGCCCACGCCGCTGGGGCGCGAAAAAAGGGCGAGGCCGCTTAGCCGCGCGGTTAGCCGCCGGGCTTGCCCGGCGCGTTACGTGACCCGCCCGTACGGGCGCATTATGAAGGATACCTATGACCGCACCCCTCGAAACAACCGGCCCCCTTCACCTGCCGGAAGCGGCCAAACCGTCGGCGCCCAACCGCGACCAGGTTCCACAGGCCAAGGCCGAGCGCCGGCGATTGCGCGCCGCCGTCCGTGAATACGTCGTGACGCACCGGCCCGTGCCGCCGTTCACGATGGACGACCTGGCCCTGCATTCCGGCCGCGTGCTCGACGCCACCGGCGCCGACGAAAAGCACCGTAAATGGATCTCCGTCCTGATAAGCAACGCCGCCTGGCGTGACTGGGTCGCCGCCGTCCCGTTCGACCGTCGCCTGCTGCTCCTGCCGAAATGCCTGCGCGACGACCGCGACTGCGAGGGAACGTTCGACGAGTTCGGCCTGCTGTGCGCCGACTGCGGCCGGTGCCCCATCACCGACCTCAAGAACGAGGCCGAGGCCCTCGGTTACGTCGTTCTGATCGCCGAAGGCACACCCGCCGTCATATCGCTCCTGGAGACCGGCAGCATCGACGCCGTCGTGGGCGTCAGTTGCATGTCGGCGCTCGAGAGCGTTTACCCCTTGATGGAAGCCGCCGCCATCCCCGGCATAGCCATCCCGCTGCTGTACGACGGGTGTGTCAACACCGCCGTGGACCTGGACTGGGTGCGCGAGGCCATTCACCTGAACGGTGGCCCGGACCGGCCCCCGCTCGACCTCGACGCCCTCCGCCGCCAGGTTCAGTCCTGGTTCACCGCCGAGGCGCTCGACGAGGTGCTCGGACCGCCGACCGGCGAGACCCAGCGCCTTGCCCGCGACTGGCTCGCCCGGTCGGGCAAACGATGGAGGCCGCTGCTGGCCGTCTGCGCTTTCAAAGCACTCCAGGACGCGGCCGACGCACCGCTGCCGGAGGAAATCCACCGCCTTGCCCTGGCCATTGAGTGTTTTCACAAAGCGTCGCTGATTCACGACGACATCGAAGACGGCGACGACCTGCGCTACGGCCAGTTGACACTCCACAACGAATATGGCCTGCCGGTGGCGCTGAACGTGGGTGACTTCCTGGTCGGCGAAGGCTACCGGCTCATCGCCGAGTCGGGCCGGCCGGCCGAAGAGCGGGCCGAGATGCTGCTTGCGGCAGCCCACGGCCACCGCGACCTGACGATCGGCCAGGGCTCCGAACTGTGCTGGGCCCGCAAGCCCCTGCCGCTCTCGGTTGATGCCGTCATCGACATCTTCCGCCGCAAAACCTCCCCTGCCTTCGAGGTGGCGCTGCGCCTGGGCGCCATCGCCGCCGGCGCCCGCGACGAGGTCTGGGACGTCCTCCACCGTTGCAGCGAGGCACTCGGCATCGCCTACCAGATCGCCGACGACCTGAAGGACCTCAACAGTGACGACGGGCCGAGCGACGTGACCGCAATGCGTCCGTCGATACTGCTGGCCATCGCCTACGAGCAGGCCGGTGCAGGCGACCGCGAGTTTTTCGAGGCCGTATGGCGGCGGTCCTCCGATGCGCCGGCCGACGAGATCCGCCGGCGGTTCCGGGCCATGGGTGTCGAGGACGAGGCCCGCCGACTCCTTGAAGACTACGAAGACCAGGCCACACGATGCCTGCGACCGCTGACCAGCACCGACCTGAAAAGCCTGCTCCGCCGCGTCGTTTTCAAGATCTTCCGTCGCCGGCCATGAGGAACGTCGCCCCGTGAGTCTGAGGCTCGACATGCTCCGGGCCGCTGCCAGGGCGCGACGCCTGCGTCCCGGCGCCGCCCGGGGCATCGCCCGTTTCCTCCAATCCTGTGCCATGTCCGACGGCGGGTTTGCCGGCCGCGGCGCTGCCAGCGACCTCTACTACACCGTCTTCGGGATGCAGGGTCTGGCCGCGCTCGGCCAAGCCCTGCCCTCACCCGCCGTCGAGTCCGCCGTCGAACCCGCCGCGGAAGCGGCGGGTCACGCCCATCCCGCAACGCTTCACTACCTGCGCCAATTCGCTGACGGCGCGTCACTCGACCTCGTGCATCTGGCCTGCCTGGCACGGTGCTGGGCCTTGCTGGGCGCCGACGAGCCGGCGCCCGACGTGCGGGCGGCCATCCTTAAACGCCTGGAGGCCTTCCGCTCGCCCGACGGCGGATACCACGCGACGCCGGGCGCCAACCGCGGCTCGGCCTACGCCGCGTTTCTCGCGCTCGGGGCGTACGAGGACTTCCAGACGCCACTGCCCGAGCCGGCCGCCCTGGTGCGAGGCGTGCGGGCGCTGCGCACCGACGGCGGCGGATACGCCAACACGCCGGGGATGCCACAGGGCTCAAGCCCCGCGACGGCGGCCGCCGTTGTCGTCCTCAACGAACTAGGCGAGACGGTCGGGCAAGACGTTATCGGCTGGCTTGCCGCCCAGATGCGCCCGGACGGCGGGTGGACCGCGATGCCCGCGGCGCCGGTCGCCGACTTGCTCTCGACGGCCACCGCCATCCACGCCCTCGCGGTCGCAGGCGCACCATTGGATGAAGGGAGAATCCCCTGTCTTCAATTCGTTGAGAACCTCTGGTCCGGCGAAGGCGGCTTTCGCGGCCACGGCTTCGACGACCGACTCGACTGCGAGTACACCTTCTACGGGCTGCTTGCCCTGGGCCATCTGGCTGGCTGACCATGCCCATCGACCGACGTCGACTCCGCAAGACCCTCCACACCGCCCGGCACCACCTGCTGGCGCTCCGTACCCGCGAGGGCCACTGGGAAGGTCAACTGGCCTCCAGCGCCCTTTCAACCGCCACAGCCGTCTGGGCCCTCCACGTCGTGGCCCAGAAAAAGGTACCAGGTCCCTTTTCGGCGCTCATTCGACGCGGCCTCGACTGGCTGGCAGACCATCAGAACCACGACGGCGGGTGGGGCGACACGCCACGCTCCAAGAGCAACCTGAGCACCACCATGCTCGCCTGGGCGGCCCTGGCAGCCTCCGGCGGCGCAGGCGCGCACGCGAAGGCCGCCGCCCGCGCCGAAGCGTACCTGGCGCGCGAAGCCGGCGGTCTCGAACCCCAGCGCCTGGCTCATGCTGCAGACAGATGCTACGGCAACGACCGGACGTTCTCCGCGCCGATCCTCACCATGTGCGCCCTCGCCGGGCGACTCGGCAACGGGCGCGAGGCGTGGCGGCACGTCAGACCCCTACCCTTTGAACTGGCCGTGTGCCCGCCCACGTGGTGGAAACGGCTGCGCCTGCCGGTCGTCAGTTACGCCCTGCCGGCGCTGATCGCCGTCGGCCAGGCGCGGTGCCACTTTCGCCCGCCCGTCTGTCCGCTGACGCGACTGGTGCGGCGCCTGGCGCGGCGGCCGACGCTGAAGCGGCTGCTCTCGCTTCAACCTGAGAGCGGCGGGTTCCTGGAGGCGACGCCGCTGACGAGTTTCGTCACGATGAGTCTGGCTGCCGTCGGCCAGGTTCACCACGAGGTCGTGGCCCGCGGTGCGGAGTTCCTCACCCGCTCGGCGCGTGACGACGGCTCCTGGCCCATCGACACGAACCTCGCCACCTGGGTGACCACGCTCGCGACGTGCGCCCTGGCTGCCGCACCCGACTTTACCACGGTGCTCCGGTCTGAGGATCGCCGGCGGATTCTCGACTGGCTCCTCGGCCAACAGTACCGCCGCGTCCACCCCTACACGCATGCCGCGCCGGGCGGATGGGCGTGGACCGACCTTTCGGGCGGGGTTCCCGACGCAGACGACACGGCCGGGGCCCTGCTTGCCCTCAGGCACTTGGCGCCCGACGACCCGCGCGCCCGCGAGGCCGCCCGAATCGGCGTCGCGTGGCTCCTCGACCTTCAGAACCGCGACGGCGGCATCCCCACCTTTTGCCGCGGATGGGGCAAACTGCCGTTTGACCGCAGCAGCCCCGACCTCACCGCCCACGCCTTGGCCGCATGGACGGCATGGCGCGACGACCTGCCGCCCGACCTGGCCCGGCGCGTCCGCGCGGCGGCGGACCGGGCGCTCGCCTATCTGAAGGCGCAGCAGTCGCCGCACGGCGCGTGGGTGCCTCTCTGGTTCGGCAACCAGGACGCTCCGGGCGAAGCGAACCCCGTGTACGGCACGGCCCGTGTCGTGGCGGCCCTCGAGGCGCTCGAGCGAGACGGCAACGAGGTCGCCGGCCACATGAGGGCACGCGGGATGGCGTACCTGTTGTCGGCCCAGAACGAAGACGGCGGGTGGGGCGGCGCGGCAGGCGCCGCGTCGTCCATCGAAGAGACGGCCCTGGCGGTTTACGCGCTGGCTCGGGGGGCGGCTCGGGAGCGGACTCGGGCGGCTACCGAGCGAGGGGCGACGTGGCTCATCGAACAGACCCGCGAGGGAACGGCCTTCGCGCCGGCGCCCATCGGACTCTATTTCGCCAAACTCTGGTACTTCGAGCGGCTCTATCCGGCGGTCTTCACGGTGGCGGCGCTGGAGCGCGTACGGGCGGCGGGTGACTCGTGACACCGCGGCGCGGCCGGCGCCGATAAGCCCTGTCCGAGCGGCCTGCCGTCCTGATATACTTGTTGAGGCACCTTTGGAGGTTGGCGCCATGAGACGACACGCCGCGCTTACCGCCTGCGTGGTGCTGGTCGTATGGTCGATGGGCTGCGAGCAGCCGGAGCCGCCCGCACCTGCGCCGGCATACGGCAAGATGTCACCCGACTGGCCGATGTTTCGCGGCGCCCCCGGCATGAGAAGCGTCGCAGAGGGCAATTTGCCCGACGCGCTGACTCTGAAGTGGAAGTTCGAGACACAGGACGCCGTCCGCTCATCCGCTGCCATCGTCGGCGGCCGCGCCTTCGTCGGCTCCGACGACGCTCGCCTGTACGCCATCGATCTGGCCTCCGGCAAGATGGTCTGGGCCTTCAAGACCGACGACACCGTTGAGGCCTCGCCGCTCGTCCTCGACGGCGTCGTGTACGTCGGCTCATCCGACGGTTTCCTCTACGCCATCGACGCCGCCAGCGGCACGCTGAACTGGAAATACGAGACGGACGACAAGATCCTGGGCGCGGCCAACTGGACGACCTCGCCCGACGGCGGCCGCAAGTGGATCCTCGTCGGCGGTTACGACACGCGGCTGCACTGCGTCGAGGCTGCCGACGGCAAAGCCGTCTGGACGCTCGAGACCGCCAACTTCATCAACGGGGCCGCCGCCGTCTCGGCCGGCAGGACCGTCTTCGGCAGTTGCGACGCCCGGATTCACGTCGTCGGCGTCGCCGACGGGGTAGAGATGGCGTCGATCGAGGCGGGTGCGTACATCGCCGGCTCGGCCGCCATGGCCGCCGGCCGCGTCTACGTGGGGCACTACGAAGGCGAACTCCTGTGCGCCGACCTGGCCACGTCCAAAGTCATCTGGCGGTACGGCGATGGCGAGGCCGCATTTTACTCCTCGCCGGCGGTCGGCGAGCGGACGGTTGTCATCGGCGCTCGCGATCAGCGTCTCCATGCGGTGGACCGCGCGAGCGGCAAGCGCCTCTGGAGGTTCGCGACACGCGGCGACGTCGACTCCTCGCCCGTCATCTGCGGCGACAAGGTCGTGGTCGGCTCGAACGACGGGCGGATCTACTTGGTGCGATTGGCCGACGGCAGGGAGGTCTGGTCGTTCGAGACGGGCAAACCCGTGTCGGCCTCGCCGGCGGTAGCGGCCGACCGCGTGGTCGTCGGCGGCGAGGACGGCGTCGTTTACTGCTTCGGACCCAAGAGCACCACGAGCACCGTGCGCCGAACTCTCCGTGGTTTGTAAGCAAAGCGCCGGCACACGTCTGGTTAGCCGCCGGGCTTGCCCGGCGCGTCTGCGATGGAGGTGACCATGGCCGACACACCGTCGCTGGTCAAACTCGAACACGTGACCAAGACGTACGAGACGCCCGGCGGCGAGCAGTTGACCGTCCTGGACGATGTCTCGCTGACCGTCGCCGGCGGTGAATCGCTCGCCGTCGTCGGGCCGTCCGGAAGCGGCAAGAGCACGCTCCTGAACATCATCGGGACACTCGACCGCCCGACGAGCGGCCGCGTGCTGCTCGACGGCCTGGACCTGTCGCACCTGACCGACGACGACCTGGCCGCCATCCGCAGCGGCCGCATCGGGTTCGTCTTTCAGTTGCATCACCTGCTGCCGCAGTGCACGGCCCTGGAGAACGTTCTGGTGCCCGCGATGGCCGGGGGCGGCGCGGTGAGCCCGCAGAGGGAGCAGCGCGGGCGGCAGTTGCTCCAGCGCGTGGGCCTCTCGGACCGTATGGCGTACCGGCCGGGACATCTCTCGGGCGGCGAGCGGCAGCGGGTGGCGGTGGCGCGGGCACTCATCAACGAGCCGACGCTGCTCCTGGCCGACGAACCCACCGGGTCGCTCGACCGGGCGGCGTCGGAGAACCTGGAGGAGTTGCTCGTGGAACTCAACCGCGAGGAAGGCGTCACGCTCATCGTCGTCACGCACGCCGCGGCGCTGGCGGCGCACATGGCGCGGGCGATGGAACTTCGCGACGGCCGCCTCGAACGCCTGGAACAGACGGGATGAGTCCCGCGCGGTGGGCAATCCTGCCCACCGCGCGTGCCGTATCGTAAAGGCGCGGCGGGCAGGATTGCCCGCCGCGCGGGGACTGGGTCATGAACCTTCGGACACTGGTGGCGCGGAGCCTGCGGTTCCACTGGCGAAGCCACCTGGGCGTCGTCCTGGGCGCCGCGGTGGCCACGACGGTTCTGGTCGGGGCGCTGGTGGTGGGCGACTCGGTCCGCTGGAGCCTGCGTCGGATGGCGCTGGCGCGGCTGGGCGAGACGGACCGTGCACTGGTTGCGTCGGAGCGGTTCTTCCGCGCCGCCCTTGCCGCGCAACTTTCTACTGCGGTTCGCGCCCCGGCGGCCGCCGTGTTGCAGGTGCGCGGCATGGCGGCACGCGAGGACGGGGCGGCCCGAGTCGGCGATGCCCAGGTGCTCGGCGTCGATGGCGGCTTCTGGGCAATGGGCGACCTGCAGCCGCCGCTCGCCGCCGGCGCAAAAGCCGCCGCCGTCATCAATGAGCGCTGCGCACGGGCGCTTCGCGTCAGGGCGGGCGACCGGATCTTCGTGCGGTTCGCAAAGCCGACCGCGGTCTCGCTCGACGCGCCCCTTTCGGGCGAGTCCGAGCGGGCGGAGGGGTTCCATCTGCCGGTGGCATTCGTGGCCCCCGACTCAGGAGTCGGCCGCTTCAGCCTCGCCGCCAACCAGGTGCCGCCCTACAACGTCATCGTGCCGCTGGCGTGGCTCCAGGACCAACTCGACCTGGCGGGCAAGGCCAACGTCCTGCTGCTGGGCGCGCCGGCGCCCGGCAAGGGTGGATCGAGCGCGTCCGGCGCATTGGCCGAGAAGTTCCAACTCGCGGATGCCGAACACGAGGTCCGCTCCGTGCCCGGCCGCAACACGGCGGAACTGCGCACCAGCCGCGTCTTTCTCGACCCGCCTGTGGTGCGGGCGGCGGCTGAGGCCAACCCTGCCGCCGTCGGCGTCCTGACGTATCTGGTGAACGAACTCCGTGTAGGCGACCGGACGACGCCGTACTCGATGGTCACGGCCATCGGTCCGCTAAGCGCCGGCGAAGAGTCGGCCAAAGGCGAATCGGTCGCGGGTCTGCTTCCAGGCAACATGGCCGACAACGAGATCGTCATTAACACGTGGCTGGCCGACGACTTGGGCGCCAAGGTCGGCGACGAACTTACTCTTGTCTACTTCGTGCCTGGGCCCATGCGGAAGTTGGAGACGCGGTCGAGCACGTTTCGCATCCGCGCGGTCGTGGCCATCGAAGGCGCGGCCGCCGACCGCACGCTAACGCCTGATTTCCCGGACCTTTCGGACATCGATAACTGCCGCGACTGGAGGCCAGGCTTCGAACCCGACTACGATAAAATCCGGACGAAGGACGAACAGTATTGGGATGACTACCGCGGCACACCGAAGGCGTTTATCACACTGGCAGCAGGGCAGCGGATGTGGAAGAACCGTTTCGGCGACCTGACGGCGGTACGCTTCCCGGGCATGAGCAAGGCCGATGCCGAAGGCGCCATCCTGGGCCGCCTCCGGCCGGCGGCGCTCGGTTTCTTCTTCCAGCCGGTCCGCAAGCAGGCCCTTGCGGCAAGCGGCCAGGCCATGGACTTCGGCCAACTGTTCCTGGGCCTGAGTTTTTTCCTCATCATCGCAGCGCTGGTGCTGACGGGCCTCTTGTTCGCTCTCGGCGCCGAGCAGCGGGCCGAAGAAACGGGCGTGCTGATGGCGGTCGGATTCCCGGCAAAGCGGGTGCGGCGGCTCATGCTGGCCGAGGGCGGGACGCTGACGCTCATTGGCGCCGTCGTCGGGACGGTCGGCGGCGTCGCGTACACGCGGCTGGTTCTCTGGGGTCTGGCCACGGTGTGGCAGAGCGCCGTCGGGGCGTCGGACATCGTGTACCACGGGTCGAGCACCACGCTGCTGGTGGGCGGCGGGGCGGGCGTCATCGTGGCTCTGCTCGCGATCTGGCTGACGTTGCGGCGGCAGGCTCGGACCCCGGCTCGCGAACTCCTGACGGCGGGTGCGGATGCCCAACGGCGGGTCGGCCTGCCGCCGGGTGTGCGGCCGCTGCTGGGCTTGGGGCTGGCCTTGGCGTGCGCCCTCGGGGCGGCGATCCTGCTCATCGTCATGGGCTCCGCCAAAGGGCGGGCCCAGGCGGGCGTGTTCTTCGGCGCCGGGGCGCTGCTGCTGGTGGCGGGCCTCGCCCTGTGCCACGCGGCGCTGGCGCGGATGGCCGCATCGAGCGAGCGGCGGCGCCTGTCGCCCGTCGGCTTGGGCCTGCGGAACGCCACGCGGCGACGTGGCCGGAGCCTGGCAACCATCTCGCTGGTGGCGTTCGGGGCGTTCCTGGTCGTCGCCATCGGCGCGAACCGGCGGCCGCCGGTTGAAGATGCCGGTATCCGGTCGTCGGGCACGGGCGGCTTCCGGCTTTGGGGCCAGGCCACGCTGCCCGTCCATCACGATCTGCTGAGCAAGGACGGCCGCACACAATATGCCCTGCCGGACGATCTGCCCCAGAAGGTGACCGAGATTGTGCCGATGCGGGTACACGAAGGCGACGACGCCTCGTGCCTGAATCTGAACCGCGTCCAGAGGCCGCGCCTGGTGGGCGTGCAGCCGGAGATGCTCGCGCATCGCAAGTCATTCACGTTTGCCGAGACGCTCGGGCAACTTGAAAAAGGCGAAAACGCATGGATGCTGCTCGCAAAGCGCGACCAGCCGGACGTCGTGCCGGCCATCGGCGACGCCGCCACCATCCAGTGGTCGCTCGGCAAGCAGGTCGGCGACGAGATGGCCTACACCGACGGCCGTGGCCGCGAGTTCCGGCTGCGCCTCGTCGGCGCGCTGGCCGGGTCGATCCTTCAGGGGTCGCTCCTCATCTCGGAGGAGGCGTTTCTGGAGCGGTTCCCATCCGAGAGCGGCTACCGCATGCTTTTGATTGATACGCCGCCTGAAAACACGAAAGAGGTCTCGGGAATCCTCTCGAAACAACTCGCCGACGTGGGGCTTGCCATTACGCCGACGGCCGACCGGCTGGCCGAACTGGCCGCCATGCAGAACACGTACCTGGCCATCTTCCAGACGCTCGGCGCACTGGGCCTGTTGCTGGGGAGCGTCGGCCTGGGGGTCGTCGTTCTGCGGAACGTTCTGGAACGGCGCGGGGAATTGGCGCTGGCGCGGGCGGTGGGCTTTCGGACACGGTCGCTCGACTGGCTGGTCCTGGCCGAGCACTGGGGCCTTCTGGCCATGGGCCTCGTCTGTGGCGTCGTGGCAGCCCTGGTCGCCGTGGCGCCGGTGATCTGGTCGGCAGCAGCGGCGGTGCCGTACCTGTCGCTGTCGGCGACGCTGGCGGCGGTGGCCGGAAGCGGCGTGCTGTGGACGTGGCTCGCCACGCGGTTCGCGCTTCGCGGCCCGCTGCTGGCAGCGTTGCGGAACGAATAGCCGGCCGGCGGGTTCAATCTCCCGGGAAAGCCCGCGCACCGCGCCGCACGGGTTGATTTCGCAGGGGTCCGGGGGTACGATAGTGCGGAAGCGAGACGGGGTCAGGCCCTTCCGAGACGGGGGCTGACCCTTTTTTGCGGGGAGCCGTATGAAGGCCTTTCTTCTGAGAGCGATTCCGGTCACCCTGGCGCTTGCGGGCATCCTGTCCGTGACGCTGTGGCTGAGGGCCACGCCGGCGTACGATCTGAAGAGGCGGACCGAGGTGGCGGGCCGGGGCGGGCTCCGGAAGGTGGAGGTCTCGTTCCCCGGAGACTTCCAGGCCGGCGACGGCCAACCGGCCGACCTGCGCGGTTCCTGGCCGCGCTTCCGCGGCGCCCGCTATGACGCCGTCAGCACGGAGGCCGTCCGGTTGGCCCGCACGTGGCCGCAGGGCGGGCCCAAGGCGCTGTGGAGCATCCCCGTGGGCATCGGGTACGCCGGGCCGGCGGTCAACCGCGGCCGCGTGTACCTGCTGGACTACGATGAAACGAAGGAGGCCGACACGCTGCGGTGCCTGTCGCTGGCCGACGGCGCCGAGATCTGGCGGCGATGGTACCAGATCCCCACCGTCAGCGATCACGGCATCTCGCGGACCGTCCCGGCCGTGACCGACCGGTCTGTGGTGACGTTCGGCCCGAACTGCCACGTCATGTGCGTCGATGCCGAGACGGGCGACTTCCGCTGGGGCATCGACCTCGTGAAGGAGTACGGGGCCAGGGTGCCGAAGTGGTACGCCGGCCAGTGCCCGCTGATCGACGGCGGCCGGGCCATCCTTGCCCCGGCCGGCAAAGACGTCCTGATGATGGCCGTCGAGTGCGAGTCCGACGGGGTGGTGGCCTGGAAAACGCCGAACCGTCGCGGCTGGAAGATGACCCATTCCTCGATCATCCCGATGGACTTGGGATCCTGGCGGATGTACATCTATTGCGCCAGCGGCGGCGTCGTTGGCGTGGCCGCCGAGGACGGGCCGGGCCACAAGGCCGGCGACGTCCTGTGGGAGTGCCCCCAGTGGCAGGTCCGTTTCGCCAACGCTCCGAGCCCCGTCGTCATCGGCGGCGGGCACGTGCTGCTGTCGGGCGGGTACGGCAGCGGCAGCATGATGATCCGAATCGTCGAGGAAGGCGAAGGGCTTGCCTGCAAGGTGGTTTGGCGGCTGGAGAAGTCCGGCCAGTTCGGTTCCGAGCAGCAGACGCCGCTGTTCTACAACGGACACATCTTCGGCGTTCTTCCGAAGGAGGCGCGGCCGCTCGGCGAGCAACTCATCTGCATGGACCTGGAGGGCAAACACCTCTGGACAAGCGGGCGGGCGAACCGGTTCGGTCTCGGCTCGTACATGATCGCCGATGGGCTGATCTTCGTGATGGATGACGAGGGCCTCTTGACGCTGGCCGAGGCCACGGCCGAAGGTTACAAACCGCTCGCCCGGGCCAAGGTGCTCGACGGGCACGAGACGTGGGCGCCGCTGGCCATCGCGGGCGGACGGCTCCTCGTTCGAGATCTGAAGAGGCTGCTCTGCCTGGACGTGCGCAAGGCGGGCCGGGAGTAGCGGACATGGCACAGTGGAAACCGAGCGGCCTGGGGCCGGAGTTCACGTACGACCTGACGGAACTCAAGAAGGTCGATCCGGCGCTCATCCACTACGAGCAGGCCGCATCCGTGCCGACCGGCATGATGAAGCCGAAAGGCATCGCCGTCGGCGCAGACGGGCACCTGTTCGTCGCAGGCGACGGGGGCGTGCGGGTGTTCGACCCCGCGGGCAAAACCGTCTTGCAGTTCGACGCCTCAAGGTTCGGAATTGCTAAAGGGGTGTTCGACGCCGCCGGCAAACCCGTCTTGCAGTTCAAGACGGGCGGCGAGCCGCACTGCATCGCCCTCGGCAAGACCGGCACGGTTTACGTCGGGATGAAAGACCACGTCGAAGTGTACGACGTATCGCTCAAACGCACGGCCGCATGGAAGGGCCTGGGCGAGAGAGCATACGTGACGAGTGTGGCCGCCGGCGAGGCCGACGTGTTCGTGGCCGACGCCGGCAACCGGGTGCTGCTGCGGTACGATACGTCGGGGAAGTTGCTGAACCGAATCGGCGAGGAAGATGCCGCGAAACATGCCCCGGGTCTCGTTGTGCCAAGCCCGTACTTCGACGTGGCCCTCGGGCCGGAAGGGATGCTGTGGCTCACCAACCCCGGTCGGCGGCGCGTGGAGTGCTACACGTACGACGGTGCGTTTCGCTTCGCGTGGGGGAAGTTCTCGATGAAGATCGAGGGCTTTTGCGGATGCTGCAACCCGACGCACCTGGCCATCGACACCGACGGCAACTTCATCACCAGCGAGAAAGGACTGCCGCGCGTCAAGGTGCACGACGACGAGGGTAACTTCAAGAGCGTCGTGGCGGCGCCCGCCGACTTCGCCGACGGCACCGTGGGTCTGGACCTGGCGGTGGACGCGAAAGGGCGAATCCTGGTGCTCGACCCCAAGCGGCGCGAGGTGCGCATCTTTGTGAAAAAGCGATCGTGAATTTGAGATTTGAGACTTGAAATTCTCTGAGATCTGAGATGTGAAATCTCAGGATTTGAGATTTGAGACTTGAAATCTTCTGAGATCTGAGATGTGAAGTCTCAGGATTTGAGATTTGAAATTTCCTGAGATGTGAGATGTGAAATCTCAGGATTTGAGATTTCAGATAGCAGATTTGCGACGGCAGACGGCTGGAAGGAGTAGCGCATGACCAGACACAGGGACCGGTCCGAGCGGCGGCGCGAGTTCCTGCGCAGCCTCGTGCGGTACCCCGTCCTGGGTGCGCTGGGACTCTTGGGAGGCCGCCTGGTGAACAGGCAGGCCGGCACGGGCCCCATCCGGGCCGGCCGGAAGTGCAGCAACCGCGGCATCTGCCGGGGATGCCTCCGGCTCTCAACGTGCTGCCTGCCGCAGGCGTTGATGGCCCGCAACGTCCTCGACCGTGATGGGCCAAGGCGTCCCACTTTTTAGCCGCGACCCGCCCGGCAGGCCGATCGCGCACGGCGCCGGGATGCCAGGCAGCACCTTTTAGCCGCGACCCGCTTGTCCGCCGAAGCCTTGGCGGAGGCGGAAAGGGGAGCGCGTAACGATGCCGACAGACAACGCCACCGACACCACGATCACCCGCCGCAACCTGTTCCGCAAAGGCGGTCTGGCCGCCGGCGCAGCAGTTGTGACCGGGACGGCCGCCGCCCTGGCTGCAAAAGGACGCTCGGACGGAACGGTCTGGCAGATCGATCCGGAAAAGTGCATCCAGTGCGGCAACTGCGCGACGTACTGCGTGCTGGACCCGAGCGCGGTCAAGTGCGTGCACGCGCTCAAACTGTGCGGCTACTGCGACCTGTGCTTCGCCTACTTTTCGCCGGGCTTCGAACCGGAAGCCGGCATCGAGGTGCCCGCCGTCGAGAGCCAGTTGTGCCCGACCGAGGCCATCAAGCGGCGCTGGATCGAAGGACCACACTACGAGTACACCATCGACGAGGAACTGTGCATCGGGTGCGGCAAGTGCATCAAGGGATGCAACAATTTCGGCAACGGCTCGCTCTTCCTCCAGGTCATGCACAACCGCTGTGTGAACTGCAACGAGTGCTCCATCGCCGAAGCGTGCCCGTCGGATGCGTTTCAGCGCGTGCCCGCCGACCACCCCTACCTTCTGAAAGGCGAGGACCACTAAGTTTGAGACACTCTGTGCCCATTCTCGTGGCCCTCTTCCTGATGCCGGCGGCGTCGGCGCTTGGGGCCGAGCGTTTCGCGCTGCCCAAGTTCAAGAGCGGGTACGAGTTGCCGCCGCTTGAAGTCCCGCCGGCGAGTGCCGATGCGCTCGAGTACCTCGACGTCGCCGCCCTGGCGGCAGCGCTGGCGCTGGCATCGTACCTGGCGCTGCGTGCACGGTCGCGGCGGGCGCTGTGGGTGCTGATGGCCGCCTCGCTTGTGTACTTCGGTTTCTATCGCGGCGGGTGCATCTGCTCCATCGGCGCCATCCAGAACGTGGCCCTTGCGCTGTTGGACAACGGATACGCGATACCGTTTACCGCCGTCGCGTTCTTCGTGATTCCGCTGGCGGTCACGCTTCTCGCCGGCCGAACGTTCTGCGCAGCCGTGTGCCCGCTGGGGGCGCTCCAGGACATCGTTGCGGTGCGGCCGCTTCGCGTGCCCGCGTGGCTGGACCACGGACTGGGACTCCTGGCCTACGTGTACCTTGGCGCGGCGGTGCTGTTCGCCGCCACAGGCGCGGCGTTTCTCATCTGCGAGTACGATCCGTTTGTGGCGATCTTCCGCCTGGTTCCTTTCACGCGCCCCAATGCCATGATGGAAGCGTTCGGCGGCAGCACGGGGATGCTGGTCCTCGGCGCGGGGTTCGTGCTGGTGGGCCTCTTTATCGCGCGGCCGTACTGCCGGTGGCTGTGTCCGTATGGGGCGATCCTGCGGCTGCTGTCGCGCGCGTCGAAGTGGCACGTCACGATCACCCCGGACGATTGCGTCCACTGTACGCTGTGCGAAGATGCCTGCCCCTTCGGCGCGATCGCCAAACCGACGACCGACTTGCCACGCCCCGACCGCCTGATCGACCGCCGCCGCCTCGCACTGCTGCTGATCCTCGTCCCGCTGCTGCTGGCGGGCGGCGGCTACTTCGGACGGTGGCTCGGCGAACCGTTCTCGCGCGTGCACTTCACGGTGCAGCAGGCCCAGCGCGTCCGCCTCGAGGAGACCGGCCAAATCACCGGCACCGACGACATCAGCGACGCGTTCTACAAGACGCAGCGGCCGCGAGAGGAACTCTACGCCGAGGCCGACGCCATCCGCGGCCGCTTCGACATCGGCGGCACCCTCCTGGGGATCTGGGCCGGGCTGGTCGTCGCCGTGAAACTCATCCACCTGTCCGTCTATCGCACGCGGACTGATTACGAGCCCGACCGCGCCACGTGCCTGTCGTGCGGCCGATGTTTCAAATACTGCCCGGTTGAACGGAAGCGCCTCAAAACACTTAAGGGTGAACCGACAACGCCATGACCGCCGACGCCAACAAACCGACCGACGCCGACAAGACCAACGATGCCCGGCAGGCCCGCCAGGACGAACTGGCCCGGGTCCGATACCAGGCGGCCGTGGGAACCGCCATCGTGGCCGGCACGTTCTGCCTGCTGGTCGGCGTGACGCTGGCCGTCGCGCACTTCCAGAGAACGACGGTGGGGCTCGATGAATCCGAGGAACTCAATAACCTGAGAAACGCGCTGCTCAAGGTCTCGGACCCCGAGGACCGCAAGGTCATTCGCGAAGACATCCGGCGGCGAGACCTCGAGTTGCGCCAGGACTTCTTCGGCCGCCGCGCGTTCGCCAAGACCGGCGGGTACCTGCTCCTGGCCGGCCTGGCCGTCTTCATCGCCGGCGCGGGCCTTGCCGCCGCCTGCCGCAAACGGCTGCCGTCGCCGCTCCGCGCCGACCAGCGCAAGCCGGCCATCGGCGCCCAGGCGGCACGGTGGGCGGTGACCGTCGTCGCGGTAACGCTCGTCGCCGGCGGCGTCTTCGTGATCGCCTACTACGGCGGCGCACCGGACGGCGAAGCACTGGACGGCGGCGGTCAGGCGGTTGCCGTCAAGGACCCGCCCGGCCGCGAAGAGATCCGCAAACACTGGCCGCGTTTCCGCGGGCCGGACGGTTCCGGCCACAGCGCCTACACGAACATCCCCACCACCTGGAACGGCAAGACGGGCGAGAACATCCTCTGGAAGACGCCCGTGCCGCTGCCCGGCGAGAACTCGCCCGTCGTGTGGGGCGACCGTGTTTTCCTCTCCGGCGCGACGGAACAGCGGCGCGAGGTCTACTGCTTCAGCGCCGCCGACGGCAAACTCCTCTGGCAGAAACCGGTCTCGACACCCGCCGGGAGCATGACCGAGCCACCCGAAATCCTCGAAGATACCGGCTTTGCCTGCCCCACCTGTGCGACCGACGGTCGCTTCGTCTGCGCCATCTTCGCCAACGCCGACATCGCATGCTTCGACGTCGATGGCCGAGAGCGGTGGGTCCGCAACCTCGGCGCGTTCAAGAACACCTACGGCTACGCCTCGTCGCTCCATATCTACCGCAACACCCTCCTCGTGCTCGTGGACCAGGGCACACCGAGCAAGCCGCTGTCATACCTGCTGGCGCTCGACCTGGTGACGGGCAAGACGGCCTGGCGAACCGACCGGCCCGTCTCGGGTTCCTGGGCGACGCCCATCCTCGCCCACACCGCCAAGCGCGAAGAGTTCATCGCCGTCGGCTGCCCGTGGGTCATCGCCTACAACCCCGCCGACGGGAAGGAACTGTGGCGGGCCAAGGTCCTCGACGGCGACGTGGCCCCCTCGCCCGTCTACCACTCCGGCACGGTTCTTGCGGTCAACACGGGGGCACAGTTAACCGCCATCCCGACGGGCGGCTCCGGCGACATCACCAAAACCGGCATCGCCTGGACCGCCGAGGACGGGCTGCCGGATATCGTCAGCCCCGTGACCGACGGCAAAGTGGTGCTCCTGGTGACCACCGACGGCCTCCTGACCTGCTACGCCGCCGCCGACGGCAAACTCCTGTGGGAACATGAGATCGACGCCGTCTTCATGTCGTCGCCCGGCCTGGTCGGCGATCGTGTCTACCTGATGGACGAGAAGGGCGTGATGCGCATCTTCACCGCCGCCGGCGGCTACAAGGAAGTGGCCAAGGCCGAACTGGGGGAGAAATCGCACTCCTCCCCCGCCTTTCTCAACGGACGCCTTTACCTGCACGGCAAGAAACACCTGTTCTGCATCGCAAAGAAGACCGACTAGCCCCGCCTGGCAAGGCGGGGTCGAAGCCCCGACCAGCCCCGCCTGGCAAGGCGGGGTCGCAGTGTGGTTGACCCATGACGCAAACAGACCTTGACCTGGCATTCGTGGATGAGGCGGTCGAGCGAATCGGTCGCGGCCCGGAGTCCGCCATCCCCATCCTCCAGGCCATCCAGGACCACTACCGCTACCTGCCCGCCGAAGCGCTGCGCCGCGTCTGCCGTCTGACCGAGATCACCCCCGCCCGGATCGTCGGCGTTGCGACGTTCTACACGCAGTTCCGCCATCGCCCTATGGGCAAACACCTGGTCCGCGTCTGCATCGGAACCGCCTGCCACGTCAAAGGCGCAGGGGTGATCCACGATGCCTTTCTCAAGCACCTCGGCGTCCCGGATGGCGAGGACACCGACCCGGACGGTCTCTTCACGGTCGAGAGGGTCGCCTGCCTCGGCTGCTGCACGCTCGCGCCGGTCGCCCAGATCGGCGACCTCACCTACGGCCACCTGACGCCCGAGCGCACGGGGCAGGCCATCCACGACTTCCTGGAATCCGAGAAGCGCCGCGCCGACCGCCGGCCCGGCGAGGGCGGCCCGGCGAAACCCGGAGCCGAAGCCGCCCTGCCGGCGGGAGAGATCCGCATTACCCTGGACACCTGCTGCATAGCGCGCGGCAGCGGCTACGTGTACGAGGCACTCCTGGACGCCGTAGCCGACACCGGCGCGCGGGCCGTCGTCAAGGGCGTCGGCTGTACCGGCATGACGTACCTGACGCCTCTGGTCACCGTAACCGAGCCCGGCCGCCCCCCTGCCCTGTACGCCAACGTCGCGCCGCAGGACGCCGAGGCGATCGTGCTCCGTCATTTTCGGCCGCACGGACACCTCGCACGGGCCGGCAAGGCCGTCTCGCGGCTGCTTGACCAGGTTCTGACCGACGAGGCGTGGGAACCTCTCCAGCGCTACGCCGTCGATGTTCGCGATCCGCCGATCTCCGAGTTTCTCGGACCGCAAAAGCATATCGCCACCGAGCACTCCGGCCGCGTGCAGCCGACGAACCTCGACGAATACCTCGACCGCGACGGGTTCCAGGCGCTCGAACGGTGCGTCACGGGCCGCTCGCCCGACGAGGTGATCGAGGAGGTTCGCGTCTCGGGCCTGCGCGGCCGCGGCGGCGCGGGGTACCCCACGAGCCTGAAGTGGCAGGCCGTCCGCCGCGCCGACGCCGACAAGAAGTACGTCGTCTGCAACGGCGACGAGGGCGACCCCGGCGCGTTCATGGACCGCATGATCCTCGAATCGCATCCGTACCGCGTCCTGGAGGGCATCGCGATTGCCGCCACGGCGGTCGGCGCCGAGGAAGGCGTGCTCTACATCCGGGCGGAGTATCCGCTGGCTGTCCGCCGCATCAGCGAGGCCATCCGCCGCTCGACCGAGCGCGGCTTCCTGGGCGACGATATCCTGGGCACCGGCCGCCGGCTGCACCTGCGGATCATGCAAGGCGCCGGCGCGTTTGTGTGCGGCGAGGAGACGGCCCTGCTGGAATCGATCATGGGCCGCCGCGGCATGCCGCGACTCAGGCCGCCCTTCCCCGTTGAAAGCGGCCTCTGGGGCTGCCCGACGCTCGTCAACAACGTCGAAACGCTTGCCCTGCTGCCGTGGATCATCCGAAACGGTGCGGCGGCCTTCGCCGAACTCGGCACCGACCACAGCAAAGGCACGAAGGTTTTCTCGCTGGCCGGCAAGGTCAAGCGCGGCGGCCTGATCGAGGTGCCCATGGGGGTCACCATCCGCGAGATCGTCGAGGAGATCGGCGGCGGCATGACGGGAGACCGCAAGTTCAAGGCCGTACAGATAGGCGGCCCTTCGGGCGGATGCCTCCCCGAGCGCCTGGCCGATATCCCGGTTGACTACGAGGCGCTGACCGAGGTCGGCGCCATGATGGGCTCGGGCGGCCTCGTGGTCCTCGACGACAAGGACTGCATCGTCGATATCGCCCGCTACTTCCTGGCGTTCACGCAGGACCAGTCGTGCGGCCGGTGCACGCCCTGCCGCGTCGGCACGCGCCGGATGCTCGACGTCCTGGACCGCCTGTGCGAGGGCCAGGGCAGGAAAGGCGATATCGAGGAACTTGAGGAACTGGCCTGGTACATCAAGAAGGCCAGTCTCTGTGGCCTCGGCAGCACGGCGCCCAATCCGGTCCTCACGACGATCGAGTATTTCCGCGATGAATACGAGGCCCACATCGATGGCCGCTGCCCCGCCGGACGCTGCAAGGCCCTCATCACCTACTCGATTACCGACGACTGCATCGGCTGCACGCAGTGCGCCCAGCACTGCCCGTCCGAAGCGATCGCCATGCGCCCATACGAGAAACACGAGATCCAAGAGGACAAATGCGTCCGCTGCGACACCTGCCGCCAGGTCTGCCCGGTCGATGCCGTGGAAGTGACGTGAGGACGGACCATCTAACCGCAGAGAACGCAGAGAACGCAGAGCAACGGCAAAGAATCGGGCAACAGCAAAACCGCCTGATACAAAGGTGTCGGCGATGAACGAGGAACTCAACCGGATAACAGAGGCCATCATCGGCGCAGCAATGGACGTTCATCGCGAACTCGGTCCGGGGCTGCTTGAGTCCGCTTACGAAGCCTGCCTCGCCTATGAACTGATTCAACGCGGCTTCAAGGTCGAGCGGCAAAAGACGCTTCCCTTGAAATACCGAGACGTCACATTGGACTGCGGCTACCGAATCGACCTGTTGGTCGAAGGGCAAGTGGTGGTAGAAGTCAAAGCGGTCGAGCAGTGGAACCCGGTTCACCAGGCCCAGGTTCTCTCGTACTTGAAACTGTCCGGATGCAGAGTGGGGCTTATCATCAATTTTAACGTGAGGATGCTCAAGACGGGCATTAAGCGGTTCGTCCTTGGACTGAAGGAGTAACCACGCGCAGACCGTGTGCTCATGGCTGCACGCTTCTCAATTACCCTCTGCGTTCTCTGCGTTCTCTGCGGTTAAAAGGAATGGTCGATAATGCCGAGACTGGTGATCGACAACCAGGATGTTGAAGTCCCTGAAGGCGCCACCATTCTTGATGCTGCACGCCAACTCGGAATCGAGATCCCGACGCTGTGCTTCCGCCAAGGCTGCGAGCCGTCAACCTCCTGCATGGTGTGCGTCGTCAAGGTGAAGAACCCCGACCGGTTCGTGGCTTCCTGCGGCGCGCGGGCCGCCGAGGGGATGATTGTTGAGAGCCGGACGGAAGAGGTCCGCGAGGCCCGGCGAACGGCGCTGGAACTGTTGCTCTCCGACCATCCGGCCGATTGTATCGCCCCCTGCCAGACCGTGTGCCCGGCGCAGATGAACATCCCGCGCATGATCCGCCGGATCGCGGCCGGCGACGCCGCAGCAGCAGCCGAAACGGCCCGAACGGCGCTCGTCCTTCCCGCAACGCTCGGCCGCATCTGCCCTGCCCCATGCGAAAAAGGCTGCCGCCGTGCCCGCCACGACGCCGCCGTCTCCATCCGCCTCCTGCACCGCCACGCCGCCGAAACCGACCTTGCGTCGGCCACTCCGTGGCTGCCTGCATGCCAACACGACACGGGCAAGCGCGTCGCCATCGTCGGCGCCGGGCCGGCGGGGCTGGCCGCCGCATGGCGCCTGCTTCAGGAAGGACACGGCGCGACGCTGTTCGACGATCGCGAAGCGCCCGGCGGCATGCTCCGCTACGGCGTTGAGGAAGACCTCCTGCCACGCAGCGTCCTCGATGCCGAGATCGCCCTCATCGAGCAACTCGGCGCCGAGTTCCGCGGCAGCACCAGGGTCGGACGCGATGTCGCCATCGTCGAACTGGCTGGCGATTTCGACGCCGTCCTCGTGGCCTGCGGCCGGATGGTGGAAGGCGACGCCGGGCAACTCGGCCTCGAAGCGGCCGAGAAGGGCCTCAAGACCACCCGGCAGACCTTCGAGACACCGACGGCCGGCGTGTTCGCCGCAGGCGATGCCCTCCAGCCCCGCCGGATGGCCGTCCGCGCCGTCGCCGACGGCAAAGCCGCCGCCCGTTCCATCATCCAGTACCTGGCCGGCCGGCCCGTCGTCGCACCGGAAAGGCCGTTTACGACGCATCTCGGCCACCCGACCGACGAAGAAATGACACCGATGCTTGCCGCCGCAAGCCTCGACGCCCGCGTCGTTCCTTCCGGCGGCGAGGCCGCAGGCTTTACATCCGACGAGGCCTGCCGCGAAGCGCCGCGGTGCCTTCACTGCGACTGCCGCAAGGCCGACACCTGCCTCCTGCGCAAATGGGCGCTTGCGCTCGGCGCCAAACCGACCCGCCACAGCGGGACGCGGCGGCCGTTCGAACTCCACGTCTCGCACCCCGACGTCGTGTACGAGCCCGGCAAGTGCATCGCGTGCGGCCTATGTATCCAGGTGGCGGCGCGAAGGGGCGAGGCACTCGGTCTGACGTTTATCGGCCGCGGCTTCGCTGTGCGGGTCGGCGTTCCCTTCAACGAAACCATTGCGGAGGCTCTGAAAGTAGCCGCCGCCGAATGTGTCGCAGCCTGTCCGACGGGGGCCCTGGCCTTCAAGAACCAAGCGTAAGGCGGGGGTCGAACGCCAATCCGCAATCCGAAATGCTGTCAGCACTCGGCGCCGGCGAAGCCGAGGTACTCGTCGAGCCAATCGTCGGCCCGCAAGACACCCTTGCGCTGGGCGAGGCTGAGGTGCTCGGCCCGCCGCTGGGCGGCGTTGAAGGCGTGGCGCGAGAGGTAACCGCTGACTTCCCGCTCGGTCCGCCCGTAGCGCCGGCGAAGCGACGCCGACAGGTGCGGCGCGTGGCGGCGGACGAGTTCGTCTTCCAGGCTGACGACCGCCTGGGCCGAGCCGCGGTCGCCCTGGCGGGCACTTCGGCCGAAGAGTTGCCGGTCGATGCGCCCGGCCTCGTGACGTTCGGTAGCCAGGACGTGCAGGCCGCCGAGGTCCGCCACGCCGGCGCCCAGTTTGATGTCGGTCCCGCGTCCGGCCATGTTGGTCGCGACGGTGATCTTTCCGGGCTGGCCGGCGGCGGCAGTCACCTGGGCCTCCTCGCGGTGGCGGACGGCGTTCAGAACCTGATGGTCCAAGCCGGCGTCGGTCAGAAGGCGGCTCAGGTGCTCGCTCGCGCGGACGCTGCGGGTGCCGACGAGAATAGGCCGGCCGGTCTCGTGAAGGCGCCGAATCTGGCCGACGATGGCCTTCCACTTGGCGTCCTGGGTCGCGTACACGCGGTCGGGCAGGACCTTGCGGATGCACGGCCGGTTCGTCGGGATGGTGACAACCGGCGCGTGGTAAATCTGCCAGAACTCGCGCCAGGCCTCGGCGGCGGTGCCGGTCATGCCGCCGAGTTTGCGGTAGAGACGGAAGAACCGCTGAAAACTGACCCTGGCGTACGTGTCCTTGGGCGGCTGGACCTCGACCTGTTCCTTGGCCGAGACCGCCTGGTGCAGGCCGTCGCGCCATTCGCGGTCGGGCATGAGGCGGCCGGTAAACTCGTCGACGATGACGACCTTCTCCTCCTCGTCGATGATGTACTGCTTGTCGCGCAGGTAGAACTCGCGAGCGGTCAGGGCCTGGGTGACGAGTTCCTCGCGGCGTCTCGCCCCGGCCCACACGCCGCCCAGGTCGTCGGCCAGTTCCTCAAGGCGGTCCTTGCCGGCGGGCGTCAAGTCGACTTCGCGGTACCGCTGGTTCACGCGGAAGTCGCGCGCCGGATCCAACTGGGCCACCAGGTAGGCCGCCTGGCGGAAGGCTTCGACCTGTTCGGGGTTGGGCGCCTCGCCGGAGATGATGAGCGGCGTGACGGCCTCGTCGATGAGAATGGAATCGGCCTCGTCGACGATCACGAAGTGCAGCCCGCGTTGAACGAGCCGGTCTGTGCCGCTGCCGGCGCCTTCGGCGATCTTGGCCATCAGGGCCGACGGCAGCCCCTGGAGCCGGCCCAGCGACAGGCGGTCGCGAAGGAAGTCGGCCGTCACCTCCTTGTTCGTGCAATAGGTGATGTCGGCCTGATAGGCCTCACGGCGATCGGGCGACTGCATGCCCTGCTCGACGGCAGCCACCCGCAGCCCGCAGAACCGGTAGATCGAACCCATCCAGTCGGCGTCGCGTGTGGCCAGGTAATCGTTGTGGGTGACGATGTGGCAGCCCTTGCCCCGCCATCCCTCGATGGTGGCGGGCAGCGTCGCGGCGAGGGTCTTGCCCTCGCCGGTGGCCATCTCGGCGATGCAGCCGGCCTCCAGCGCCAGTGCCCCGGCAACCTGAACGCGGAAGATGCTCATGCCGGTTTGGCGCCGGGCCACTTCGCGGACCAGGGCAAACGCGTGCTCCAGAACCTCATCCGTGGCGCCGCCGCGCCGGAAGCGATCGCGCATCTCGGCGGCGGCGTCGCGCAGCCGCCCGGAACCGAGGTCACGGTGCTCCTTTTCGAGGGCCAGCACACGCTCGGCCCGGCGCAGGAACCGCATGCGACGGGGCACGAAGGCCTTGGCGATGCCGACGGCGGCGTCCCAGGCGGCATCCACGCCCCTGGGCAGCGGCCTGTCGGGCGTACGTTGCGCCAGCGTTCGCCACGTTGTGCTTGGAATACGGACCACGTCAGATCTGGAACCTCCGCTGCAACATCTGAAGCAGGGCGCGTTTCGCCTGCGACAGAAGCGGTTTGGGCGTGGTGTCGAAGCGGATGACGACGCGCTGGCCTGCCAGCAGCCGCACGCCGTCGCTCGGGTCGGGAGTCACCTGGATCTCGAAGACGCGTTCGGCCGTCTGCGTGCCCGTGGGGTCGTCGGGCTTGGTGGCAATCGGTCCGCCGGCGGGGAACGACAGAGCCGGTGACGGCAGCCGGTCCCCGCCGGCCGGAAGGAACTGCTTGATGCGGCCGCCTATCTGCTTGTCCGGCCGCCCGTCCATGCGGATCTCGACGCGCTGGGCGGCGTCTTCCATCAGGGCGCCCGCAACGTCCTGGCCCGCCACGGCCCGCACGACAAGCGTGTCCATCGTCGCCACCAGCCCAATGGCCTGGCCGCGGGTCAGGTAGGCGCCCTTGAGGCGATCGATGTTCGGCGACACCCACATGCCGGCGAGGGGTGAGCGGATCTGGAGGGCGGCCAGTTGCTGGCGAATGCGGTCGAGTTTCTCGTCCACCGCGCCGATCTGTTCCTCGACGATCTGGACGGCTGCCGGCTCCTGGACGAGCGCCGCCCCGCGGCGGGCGACGAGTTCCCGCCGTTCCGCCAGGAGTTGCTCGTGCCCGGCCGTGAGCATCGGGTTGACCGACCGGGCGAGCAACGGCCCGCCGGGCGTCACGTTCCGGCCGGAGGGAAAGAACTCGTCCAGAAACCCGTCGGCGCCGGCGTGGACGATCTGCATCTCGGCGGGTTCGACCACGGCCTCGACATAGAACGGATCGGGCGCCGGAACGAGGCCGAGCCCCGCCAGAATGAGTGCCGGCACCGCCACCGACGTCGTCACCGCCCAGGCCCGGACGCGCATCAGTTCGCCGCTTGAGACAAGATAGTAAATGAACTTGCCGATGGGGACCATGACCCACGCGATGACGGCCATGGCGGCCAGGATGACGCCGACGAAGGGCAGAAACCCCGACACGAACAGCAGAATCGCCACCGAAATAAAGATGCGGTACGCCGTCGAGGCCACGGCGTAGAACAGCAGCCACCCCTTCTCGCCCCTCGTGTGCGACGGGTCGCGGGGCTGGCGCGCCCGCCAGATGTACCGCTTGACCAGATAGTACAGGTACTCCTTCGACCGCTGCGCCAGGTTTGGTATCTCCAACACGTCCGAGAAGATGTAGTACCCGTCGTACCGGAGGAGCGGGTTGCCGTTGAACAGGAGCGACGAAACGCTCGCGATAAACATCACGTTATAGCAGATGGCGTGGATGGCGGCGGTCTCGGACGTCTGCGACCAGACGACCGCCGCCACCGCCGCGATGCCCAGTTCGACGAACATCCCCGAAGCGCCCACGACCACGCGGTGCCACGTGCTGCGAAGCGCCCAGGCGCTCGATGCGTCCACGTACGGAAGGGGCGTAAAGACCAGGAACATGATGCCCATGACGTGGACCTCGCCGCCCGAGCCGCTCCCGCGCCCGAACTTCTTGCACGCAAAGGCGTGGCCGAACTCGTGGAAGACCTTGACCACCACGAAACTGGCGTACAGAAGGGGCAGGCTTTCGGGATCGAGGATGCTCGAGGCCCGGCTCACGAGGTCGCCCGCCCGACCGGCGATGAAGTAAACGCCCGTTGCCAGAAGCCCGAACCACAGGACCAGGCCCCACCAACTGAAGACCGCGCCGAAGACGCCCACAAAACGGTCCAGAAACCAGTCGGGGTCAATCAGCGGAACGCGGATGAACAGCAGATTCGTCATGTACCCCTGCACTTCGCGGGTAACGCGTTTCTTGTATCGCCGGAACAGGCCCTCGGCATCGGGCGGCATGTCGCCGTGCAGAAGGTTCGATGTGTAGAGTTGCCCCAGAAGTTGGATGGCCTCGCCCTGGGTGGGTGCGCTGTCGCCCAACTGCTCGTTGCAGACGTTCCAGACCTGGGCGATGTTCCGCCGGCCGTCCAGCAGCCCCACGAAACGGTACGCCGCCTCGTTCAGGCGGAAAAACTGATTGTTCGACGGGTCCTGGATGACGTGCCACATCTGGCCGCGGTAGTGCTGCCGGTGCGTCTGCAGGGTGGACCTGAGGCGCGGCCGCAGATTCGACACGCGGTACCACGACTCGCTGAACGTGGGACGATCGACCGGCATGGGTGTATCCGTTTGCGAGCCGCGAGCGCCAACGAGCGGGCGCCTTACGGTCGCGGCTCGAAAAGGCTCATTGTCGCGGCTCGAAAAGGCTCATTTCAGATCCACAACTTCATCCGCACCCACCGAACGATGGGGCGGGTCCAGATCCAGATGTAGGGGCGGCAGTCGATGCCCACCTTGGCAATCCCCTCAAGGCCAGGACGCATCCGGCCGTCCAGCCGTTTCAGCCGCACACGCACCTTGAACACGTTCTTCTGCTCGGCCACCTCGGCCACCGGGTTGATCCGCTCGACCACGAACCCGAAATGCACGTCCGGGAACGACGCCGTCGCCAGTTCCCCTTCCTGGCCCACCTCCAGATCCGAGACGTCCTCTTCGGGCACAGACAGTTCTGCACGCAGCGCCTCGAGCGGGGCCACCTCAAACAGCGTGTCCCCGGTCTTGACCGGCGCGCCGATCTGTCGCTCCAGGTCGCCCTTCACGACCACGCCGCTGATGGGTGCGATGATCTTCGCCTGAGAGATTTTGTAATCGATCAGGTTGATGCTTGCGGCCACCTTGTCGGCCTGCGCCTGGGCGATCTGGGACTCGACCGTCTTGTAATCGCGCCTCGCGGCGGCAGCCTGTTTCAGGTATGTCGCACGTTCGGCCTTGGCGGCGGCCAGTTGCAGGCGCAGGTCCGCCGTCTCGAGCGTCGCCATCACGCTCTTGCCGCCGACAACCTTTTTGTTCGGCTCCGTGGAAACGGTCTGGAGGTATCCGTCGAACGGGGCGGGCACGACCCGCAGTTCGATCGGCTCCAGGACAAACGGCGCTTCGATTCGGTAATCGCCCTGGATGAAGATCGTGAACGCCAGGAATCCGCAGATCGCAATGACGGCCAATTTGATCCAGGTGTGTTTCGGCCCCGCCACCGCCGCAGCGCCTTTCCGGACGGCCGCCGCCATCCGGGCGCCGAACCAGCGGTCGTTCTCTTCGAGGTTCGCCAGGCGCGGCGTACAGAGGTCGGCCGCCAGCCGAAGCGACTCCACTTCCTCGACCGTAAACGCCTCCCCGCCCGGTCGCTCGAGCGTCAGGACGGCCGTGACCTCGCCGGCTCGTCTGAGCGGCAGGCTCAACGCCATCACCGCCCCGTGATGCTTCGCGAGTTCGTCCGCAGCCCGGCTGACGTACGTGGCCTCCGGCGGCGCCGGATACAGGATCTCGACGTCCTGGTCCAGGCACTCCTCCATCGCGGCTTCGATGTCTTGGACCAGTTTCATTTTGCGGCTGAACTTCTCGGTGTGGCTCATCGCACGCAGGTGCACGTACCTGCCCTTGAGGAAGCCGACGCTGACCCTCTCGCATTGCCATCGCGCGGCCACCTCGTTGGCGAGTGCCATCGCCATGCCGGCAAACCGTTCCTGGACGTTGACGGCGGCCAGCGTTTCCATAGCCGCACGCAGGCGCCTCAGGTCCGTCTGCCGGCGCTGAAGGAGCAGGCGCATCTCGTAGAGGCTGAGCAGGCCGACCGTCAACTCCAGCCGCCCGCGAACGCCGGCCAGAACGGTCGAATCCTGGGCATCGGCGTAAAACGCCGCCACCCCGCGAACCGCACGCTCCCCGCGAAGCGGCACCAGGATGAGGCTGCGGCGGGCGGGCTGGCCGTACAGGTCGTCCGGGCTGTGCACCGCCTGGACGGTCGTGGCGCCCCCGGCAACGACCGTGCGGCAGGCCTCGGCGGCCTGGGCCAGCCAGACGGGCGCTGCCGCGCCCTCGGGCAGCGGCGGATAGACCGCCAGGACGTCTGCTCCGCGCTGGCGCCCGGCCCGCAGGATCGCCCCGCATTCGGCCGGACCGATCTGGCACTGCACCGCGAGGAGGTTGGAGAGGAACTGCTCCGGCGGGCCGTCGAAACGGCTCAGCCGGTCGATGACGTCGGCGGTCGTCAAGTGTATGGCGCCGCCGGGCTGCCGGGAAGCCTCCATCTGTGCCATTGCGGGCACCCACGTCAGGGAGACCGGAACAGGGCCACGGGAACCGACAACCGTTCGCCGGACGGTCGCGAGCCCGGTCGCCTGATCTGCGATCGTCGCTCTACTGCGTGCCGGCCTGGTCGCCGGGCGGAACGCGGTCCAGCGAAATCTCGCCGAACTGCTCCTCGTGCCGACGAATCATCTGACCCAGCGCCAGCGCCAGCCGCTTCGTCATGCGGTAACTCATGACGATACGCTCGTTGACCTGAAAGATGAACTCCGGCTTGCCTTGCTGTGCGGCAACGGGGTCGATGAGGTTCAACCCGAAGTAGAGCATAACCTCGTCGGTCGTCGCGTCGGTGCGGAATGCGTTGGCGTAACTGGTGTTGAGGTTTCGCTCGTCGATCCGCAGGCGGATCTCCTGCTTCTGCCCCTCACCGGCGGGCTGCTCAGCAGCGGGCTGAGCCTCCGTGGGTTGAGGCTCGGCGGGCGGTTGGCCCTTTGCATCAGGATCGCTCTTGGCTGCCATGAATGACTCCTTCCTGGATTGCGATTGTGGTTTCCAGACGGCTCACGTCCCCGCGACTGACAGGTGCGTTGGCCAAGACGTGAGCCCTGTAAACCACCGTACCCGTCCGCGAGGCTTCCTGCAAGGCATTTGTCTCCCGCTGGTTAGGTGAATCGTCAATCGGAGGCCGTTCTCTTTAGCCAACCGCTGGCGCACACACGAAAACCCGTACCCCCCCCGCGACAAACATACCAAAGGCCGGTCGCCCGCCGAGGGCGACCGGCCGTACCGACATCGGGTAGCACCGTCAGGCCCGCCGTAACGAACCCCACAAGCGTGCCCGGTCTTCTCGCGGTCCTCCTGCTGCCCCCTTTACACAACGACCTCGTTCACGCCTGTCGGCAGGTTCCACGTGCGGCCGACCGTATTATAGGTGATGGTGCCGGTGCCGACCGACTCGGCGCCGAAGCACAACCGCCGGATCGTCCACACGTCCAACGTGCTATTGTTGATGAAGTAGTTGACGCCTACGCCGCGGACGTACATCAAGCCCAACGTGGCGTGCGTGCCGGCCGGGATCACCGTAGCCAGCGAAATGGCGGAGTTGTCGATCGCGCCGGCATAGATTGAACGGACATTCGCGTCAAGAGTCAGACCGGAACCGTTGATCGTGCCGAGCACGGCGACCCTTGCAGCCGAGCCATCGATGTCCCAGGCGGCATTGATCAGGTCGCCACCAACGCGGGCCGTGCCGAGCGTGTGCCGTCCCGCAATCAGATTCCCGGCCAGGGTCAGGTCCAGGCTGTTGACGTCGCCGGTGGCCCTGAAGTGGTTGATCGAGGGGGTCGTGATAACGTCGGCGACGCCGCCGCTGTCCGTCCAATCCTGGGCGATCAGCCAGCCGACGGGCGTGCCCGACGTGACAACCAGATCGATCACGCTGCCCAGGCGCATTGAGAGCGTATCCCTGGCCCCGACCTGCGCGCCGACCTGGACCTCGCCGCCGTTCACGTCGTTGAGCCAGAGTAACCTGAGCGTGCCCGGCACGTCGATCAGGCTGCCCCCGGCCCCATCGTCCACAAAATCAACGGTGGGGGCATGGATGCGGCCGAGCGAGCCGTCCCAGGCGAGCCCGACGTCGTCGTCCACGGTAATGCTTTCGACCTCCGTCGTCACGCCCCGGGCCGTCCTCATGGCGAATGCCGACCGCCTCGTCGTTTCGTACAGGGTCACGTCGAAGCCGTTCACGCCGTTGGCCACCTCGGCCCAGGACCCCCTCATCACGAAGGTCACGAGGTCGCCGTTGGGGTCCTCGATCTGCATTCTGGAGTTGGGGTGGGCCGCGTCGAAACTGCCGAACTTCCACACGATGGCGGCCTGGTTGGCGGCCGCATCGGTGTTGTTGGTCTCGTCGGCTTCGGCGATGGTGTCGCCCGAATCCACGACGGCCAGGACGTTGTAGTTGCCGGCCGGGATGTCCGCCGGCACCTGGCTCACGAGCCAGTAGGTCCTGGCCTGTCCGGCCGTGAGGGAGATGCGGCACGTGCGCTGGCCGAACAGGTAGTCGCCGCCGTCAATGACGCCGTCTACGGACCCGTACAGTTGGATGGTGGCCAATCCGGACGCCGTTCCGGCGCCGCCGTTGGTAACCGCGACGGGAATCCGCCACCTGTCGCCGGGAATCTGCTCGGCGCCCGTGACGAAGGCATCGTCAATCGCGATCGTCAGGTCCGGGCCGACGCCCAGGGTGCCGACGATCGAGGCATTGTTGGCCTCGGAGTACTCGGTGACGCCGCCGGGCTGATCGGCCACGCCGAACAGCGTGTACCCCTGGCCGCCCGCAGGCGCGTTGAACGAGATCGTGTCGGTCGTGTCGGCGCCGGCGGCGAGCGTGGTCACGTTGTAGGAGCCGACCTGGGTATCGGCGCCCGCGTCGAAGGTGCCGTCGGTCGAGGTCCAGAGCGACACCGTCCACGGAGTCACGCCTGGGTCGCCGTCGTCCTCGGCGACCGCGAAACCGGCATTGTTGACCTGCACGGGCACGTCAACCTGTTGACCAGCAGCGGCCTGATACACGGTTGCCGCCGCCTCGATCGTCAGGTCCGGCCCGACCGACAGGGTCCCGAGCGACGCCGTGTTGTTGGCGTCGTCATCCTCGGTGACCTCGGTGTCGGAGTCGGCGTAGCCGAACAGCGTGTACTCGCCGGGCACGGGCGCGGCAAAGGAGATCTGGTTCGCCGTGCTGTCCTGGCCATCAAGGGTCGTCAGGTTGTAGGAGCCGACCTGCGTATCGCCCGCGTCCCAGATGCCGTCGGTCGAGGTCCACAGCGACACCGTCCACTGGCCCACCCCCGGGTCCACGTCCGTGACGGCCTGGGCGAAGCCGGTGTTCTCGACCGTGACGTCAACGTCCACGTTGGCGCCCTCCGCCGCCTCGTACGCGCCGGCCGCGCCCTGGATCTCCAGGTCGATGCCGACCAGCAGCGTCCCGACGATCGACGTGTTGTTGACCTCGGAGTTTTCGGCAACCTCCTCGTCGGAGTCGGCAAAGCCGAACAGCGTGTACGTGCCGGCCGCAGGGGCGTTGAAGGTGACCGTGTCGGTGGTGTCGCCCGCGGCAGCAAGGGTCACCACCTCGTAGTTGCCGACGTTGGTGTCTTCCCCGGCGTCGAAGACCGCGTCGGCCGAGGTCCAGAGCGACACCGTCCAGAATCCGTCAACGGCTTCCGCGGCGGCATCGCCGATATTGTTCACCTGAATGTCAACATCGACACCCACGGCACCGCTGAGCGCCTCGTACGTGTCTGCCGCCGCCGTGATCGTCAGGTCTGCCGCCAATAGCAGGCGCGACTCCAACGCCTCAAAACCGGGCTTTATGCCGCTTTTGTCGCTGTTTCTGTACATGGCAGTCTCCTATCCAGCATCAGAGATTATCCCAGCCTAGATTGCTTTGGGAGCGCTTTTCCTGTTTCGGCAACATCGCGCGCGGCCGGCCACTTTTTTCTTAAAAAAGGGCGAATTATCCTGACGACCTGCGGCCAAGCCTCAAGCGCCCGAAAACCACGCCTCAAGACACGCCGCCGGCCACTCTTTGCATTAAAAACCTTGGAATCGCTGTTTGCGAGAACGTGGAGTGCCTTCGGGGCTCCAACTCCGGGTTGCGAAACTGTCCTTGACAGGCCCCAGGCCATTCAGTCTAGTGAACTTGCCGCTTTGACGTGCCATCGAACCGTGCAGGACGCCGCTGCCATGATGCGCTCAGTCCTCCGTTTTCGTGCCCGCGGCATCCCGGCCCTGGCTGCTGCGGCCCTGATGACGTCCGTGGCGACGACGGCAGCCGTTGGGGAGACCTACACCTGGCAAGACGAGAATCAGGCTCAGTTCGCTACCCTGCAGCGTCTCATCACTGAGTTCAAGAAGAACCCGTCGGGCCA
This sequence comes from uncultured Anaerolineales bacterium, assembly GCA_964539385.1. Classification (GTDB taxonomy): domain Bacteria; phylum Planctomycetota; class Phycisphaerae; order FEN-1346; family FEN-1346; genus JAUVZF01. The sequence continues at coordinate 56,245 of CAZIJC010000001.1, forward strand.
CCTTGCGGCCCAGACGTTCCGGTCCGAAGCGCTGATCCTGGCCTCCGACCGCGACCCGGCCGACGTCGTCCTTCGCCGAACGGCCGCCCTGCTTGCTGCGCTGAAACGCATGGCCGGCGCCCCGGACCTGGCTGCCGAAGCGGGCACACTCGAGCGTCTCCAGGCCGAAAGCGCCGCCATCAACGTCAAGGAGACACAGGCGCGGCGCGACCTGTTCGACAAGGCATTGCGTCTGCGCCGCACGATCGCCTTCTCGAACCCGCTGCTGGACTTCGACCGGATCCTCTTCATCAAGCGACACTTCCTGCCCGGCTCGCACCGCCAGGGCAACCATATGTGTGACCAGTACTACGGCTTTCATGCGATTCGCGGCGGCGGGGTGTTTGTTTTGGAGGACGCCCTCTCGTCCAAGCCGACCGCGCGGAACGTCTTGGCCGACTCGCTCTGCGCAAGCGGCCGCTTCAAAGGCAAGCCGCTCCCTCCCGGCGGGTACCTGTCGCCGGAACTCTCTTTCGACGCCCGGACCGTCCTGTTCGCCTTCACGGAGGCCGAGCCGTCGCACTACAAGTGGAGCGAGCGGAGCACGTATCACATCTTCAAGGTGAACGTCGACGGATCGAATCTCGTGCAACTCACCGACGGTCCTGCCGGCGACTTCGACCCCTGCTGGCTGCCGAACGGGCGGATCGTGTTCATCTCGGAACGCCGCGGCGGCTACGGCCGGTGCCACGCCCGGCCCGTACCCATCTTCACCCTCCACACGATGGAAAGCGACGGCACCGACATCGTCTGTATCAGCCGCAACGAGTCCAACGAATGGCATCCCAGCGTGGACGCGAGCGGCATGATCGTCTACACGCGGTGGGACTACGTGGACCGCGGCCACAGCCAGGCCCACCACCCGTGGATCACCACGCCCGACGGCCGCGACGCACGCGCCATCCAGGGCAACTTCGGCAAATCGATGCGTGTCCGGCCGTTCATGGAAATGGACATGCGGGCCATCCCGGGGTCGCACAAGTACATCGCCACGGCGGCGGCCCATCACGGTCAGGCGTACGGGTCGCTCGTCGTGCTCGACCCGTGGATCGAGGACGACGACGCCATGGCGCCGCTGAAGCGTCTGACGCCCGACGTCTGGTTCCCCGAGGCGGAGCGCGGCGAGACGGTCTACGCCAGCGCCTGGCCGCTCGGCGAGGCGTTCTACCTGTGCGTCTGCGACTTTAACGCCACCCGCGGGGGCGGGCCGAAGAACAACTTCGGCATCTACCTGCTCGACGCGTGGGGCAACAAGGAACTCCTTTACCGCGACCCGGCCATCTCGTGCCTGAGCCCCATCCCGCTACGGCCGCGCAGGCGCCCGCCCGTCATTCCGCACGTCACCGCTGAGGGCAGGCCGCAGGTGACCCGGGCGACACCCGACACGTCGGGACCGCCCCCATCGGATCCGCCCCGGACGGCTCCCGTCGGCCTGATCAACGTGTACGACGGCTTCAAGCCCTGGCCCGAGGGCACCATCATCAAGGCCCTGCGCATCATCCAGGTGCTGCCGAAAGCCACGCCTGTCCACAACGTGCCCCGCATCGGATATGGTTCCGAGAAAGGCGCGCGGGCCGTCCTCGGCACCGTGCCGGTCGAGGCCGACGGCAGCGCCTATTTCAGCGTGCCGACGGGCAAGGTCGTCTTCTTCCAGGCACTGGACGCGCGCGGCCTGGCGGTCCAGTCGATGCGCAGTTGCACGTACGTCCATCCGGGCCAGCGGCTGGTGTGCCAGGGCTGCCACGAACCGCGTCACCGCGCGCCGGCGCCGCCGAAGCGGTTTGCGCTGGCCATGCGCCGGCCACCGTCAGACATTCAGCCGGACGTGGCGGGCTCGAACCCGTTCAGTTTCCCGCGACTCGTTCAGCCCGTGCTCGAGCGCCACTGCGTGGCGTGCCACGCCAAGGAACCCAAGGCGATGGACCTCGGCAAGGGCGATGCCGGAAAGAACCGCTACGGCTGGTACACCTCCTACGCCAACCTGAGGACCTACGCGTTCTATTTCGGGAAGTTCGAAGCGACTTACGACGGATGGACCCTGCCGCGGACCACGCCGGGCGAGTTCGGCGCACGGGCCTCGAAACTCTTCGCGCTTCTTGAGAAGGACCACTACGCAGTCAAACTCTCGAAGGCGGACCTCCATCGCATCACCCTGTGGCTGGACTGCAACTCCGACTTCCTCGGCTCCTACGACGACCCCGAAGCCCAGGCGCGCGGCCAGATCGTCCGCCCGACGCTCCAGTAGCCAGCGAAGAACGCAGGAGACGAGCGGGGCTGGGTAAGTCTCACCCGGTCGGCCTCCGCACCGACCGGGCAAACGCCAAGATGACGCGGCGGCTGCGGAGGCCCGCCGTGCACCAGGTGAGCACAGCCTGCCTGAACCCGCTTGGGGCGCAAGCGCATCCGGGAACCGGCGCCCGGTTGCCTGGAACGCCGGGCGGTGCCGGCGCGTCTAACTCCGTGAGACGGCGCTTCATTTGGGCGACCGAAGGCGCCACACTCAGCCGTATAAGAGGATGGACACGCAGGAGGCAGAGCCATGGCAAGCGATTTCAGGCCCGTTGAGCAGCCGGCGGTCAAGACCACGATCGTTGGAGGGCGCCCGCCCGGCAGCGGCAAGGCGGTCGGCCCCATCCCGCGCGGCATCGAAGTGCTCATCAAGAAGGCCGCCGTGGACCCCGACTTCAGGGCGCTCCTGCTCGCCAAGCGCGATGAAGCGGCCGGCCAGATCGGCCTGACGCTGGACCCGGCCGAGGCGATGATGCTCAAGGCCGCCCCCACCGCACAACTCGAAGCGATCATCGCTCAGACAAACGTCCACCCCAGCGTGCTGCCAGCGTTCCTCGGCCGTGCGGCCGCCGTCATGCTCGTGGCCCTCGGCGCCGGAACACTCGGCTGCGAGGACGACGTCGCAACTTTGGACATCGAACCCGACCGGCCGTCGGCCAAGAAGGTCGAGCCGCCCCAGAACATCCCCGCACCGGAAGGCGTCCGCCCCGACCGGCCCCAGGCAGTTGAACGGTCGCCGGGCATCCGGCCTGATCGGATTCCCACGCCGCAGCCGCCGAAGCCGGCCGAGCCCCGGATCAAGGCGCCCCAACGCATCGAGCCGACCGACGGCATCCGTCCCACGCGCCCCCCCGAGGCCAAGCCGAAGGCCGAGACGCCGAAGCCTCCCGCGCCCACGGGCATCCGCCCGGACAGACCGCCGACCGCCAGGCCGCCCGACGCCGCCGAGAACAAGCAGTCTCAGGCGCCCCGATCGACGGCCACAGAACCGGTCACCTCGACGCCCGTCTCCGACGAACGGATCACGCGCGGCATCCGGCCCGACCGGCCGCCCACGACCAAGGGCATCCGGCCCGACAAGCCGCAGACCAAGCCCAAAGAAGACGCGCCCCCCGAGAAGAAGCCGATCATCAGCCGGACCCTCACGCTCCCGGCCAAGTGGAACGAAAAGGCGGCCTACGACAACCTCGCCAAGGGCCTGAAGCGCCTGGCCGACAAGCACCTGCCGAAACACAAGTTCATCTACTCGGTGGCCGACTCCGGGCAGCGGTACATCCGCGTCGAATTCAAACCGAAGGTGCACGACGTACCGACCACAGACCGCAAAACCGGCGAGACGGAAATCCGCCGCAAGACCGGGCCCGAGGCCGATGGCCTCCTGCTGACTGTCTGGATCGAAAAGCGTCTGATCGAAGCCGACCGGCCCCACGTCCGCGACAACGCCGGCCTCTGGAAGACGAAGGTCGACCAAGTCTTCCTGCGACCGCGGAAGACGTACCTGAAGTTCAACCTGCATTACGGCCCGAAGACGGACAAGGGGCTGATCGCAACGTTCTCGTCGCCGTCCGGGTGGGTCAACAGCGCATCGGAAGCAGCCCTGACGACCAAGGTGTATGCGCCGACCGTAGCGGCTGCACCTTCTTCTGCAGGGGGTGCTGCCTGGAAGTTCGAGACCCCCGGCAGGGTGAACCAGCGGGCCACGTACGCCGGCTCGTTCGGCATATCGCCGGATCGGCCGTAAGTAACAGGAGCGCCCGTCCGCTTCGGTGACACGCAAGGGACGCGTAACATGGCCGCCGACATCACGCTCGTCAACCTGAACATGCTCTTCATGCGGTACGGCGAGGAGGTCGAGCGGGAACTGCACGTGCCGCTCGGGCCACTGTACCTCACGCGGGCCCTGGAGGATGCCGGGTTCGAGGTCGATTTCCGCGACTACCAGGCCGCCCCCTACGACGACCCGTTCGACTTGGAGAACTTTCTGGAGTTTCTCTCTCGGCCCGCCCCCATCATCGGTTTCTCGTGCATGGCCAACCTGCTGCCGTTCACGATCCACGCCATGCGGACGGTGAAGCAGCGGTGGCCCGACCGCACGCTCGTTCTCGGCGGCGTGGGATCGAAGGCCGTCGAAGAGAAGATCCTGGCGCGGTTCCCGTGGGTCGGCATCATCTCGCGCGGCGAGAGCGAACGCACGGGGCCGGAACTGGTGCGCACGCTGCGGGACGGCGGCGACCTGGGCGCTGTCAAGGGCATCTCCTGGCGCGCGGGCGGCACCGTTCATCACAACCCGCGGCGCGAACGGATCACGGACCTCGACTCCATCCCCTTCCCGGCGTTCCACAAGGTGGCCCTCTCGGCCTACGCCGGCTACGGCATGATGACGAGCCGCGGCTGCCCGTATCCGTGTACGTTCTGTTCGGTCGCCCCGGTCTGGAACCACGAGAGTTACTCGCGCTCTGCCGAGAACATCGTCGCCGAAATGGTCCATCTGCACCGCGAGGCGGGGGTGGACCTGTTCCTGTTCCAGGACGAGTTCTTCGTCTCGGGCAAGCAGCAGGTGATGGACTTCTGCCGCGAACTCCGCGGGACGGGCCTCGCCCTGGAATGGAAGGCCTTCGGCCGCGTCAACCTGGTCGATACCGAGATGATGCAGGCGATGGCCGACGCCGGGTGCCTGGAACTGAGGTTCGGCATCGAGTCGGGCAGCGACCGCGTGCTCAAGCGGATCAAGAAAGGCTTCACGGCGGCCGAGGCCCTGGACGTGGTGCCGAAGGCCGTCGGAATCTTCCCCCGGGTCGATACGTTCTTCGTCTGGGGGTTTCCGTTCGAGACGATGGACGATTTCAACCGAAGCCTGTTCCAGATGGTGAGTTTCCGAATGATGGGGGCGCGGATTCTGCCGAGCCTCCTCTCGCTCCTGCCCCAGACCGAACTCTATAAAGAGTGGGCGCCGAAGGTGGACCTGGAGTTCTGCCCGCACCTGCTGCCCGAGTTCGTGTTCACGGGGCACGAAATCTGCCGCGGCGGCGACGTGGAGATACCGGACCGTTACCAGGAGTACTTCGATCTGATCCTGGCGAACCCGGATATCTTCGCCGGGTTCTTCCACATCGCCCTCGAAGGAAACGTGCTGCCGAAACTGGCGCTGCTGCGGCAGTTCGGTTTCTATCCCGTTCCCGAGGGCGAAGAGGAGCCGAGCACTGAATCGTGCGGCGCCCACTCGCCCCGCATCGAACCGCAGGAACTCGCCACCAGGACCGAGCGGTAGAGACGCCGGGTGGCACTGGCGGCTTGTCCGCCCGTGGGCCGCGCAAGAGAGTGACATGGCGTTGCAGGGTTACACGCCGACGGCATCGAGGACGGCGTCGGCGACTTCGTTTTGTTGGGCCAGCGAGAGTTCCGGATAGATCGGAAGCGCCAGGACCTCACGCGACGCCGCCTCCGACTCGGGCAAGCCGCCTTCCTGGTACCCCAGGTCGGCAAAACATGCCTGAAGGTGCAGCGGCACCGGGTAATAGATGGCGTGGCCGATCTTCTTCTCCTTCAGGTGCTCGACCACGCGGTCGCGCATGCCCGCCCCGCCGCCTGAGTCGGTGATGCGGATGACGTATTGGTTGTATATCATGCGGTTGTGTTGCCGGACGTGCGGCGTCACGATTGTCTCCCGCGCCGCGAACGCTTCGTCGTAGCGAGCCGCGTTGGCTCGACGCGCCTCGTGCCACTGTTCCAGATACTTCAGTTTGGCCGTAATGACGACCGCCTGGATCGGATCGAGGCGGAAGTTCCCGCCCACGTACCGGTGATAGTACTTGGGTTTGGAGCCGTGATTGCGCAGGACCGTGCACTGCTCGGCCAGCGTCGCGTCGTTCGTCACGATCATGCCGCCGTCGCCCACCCCGCCGAGGTTCTTGGAGGGGAAGAACGAAAAACACCCCGCCGTCCCAATCGAGCCGGCCTTGCGTCCCTTGTACGTGGCGCCGATGGCCTGTGCGGCGTCCTCGACTACCGCCAGACCGCGCGGCCGCGCCACCTCCATAATCGGGTCCATGTCCGCCGCCTGACCGAACAGGTGCACCGGCAGGATCGCCTTCGTGCGGTCCGTCACCGCCCCCTCCACCAGCAAGGGGTCGATGTTGAACGTCTTCGGATCGATGTCCACGAAGACGGGCCTGGCGCCCGTCCGCACGATGCAGCCGGCCGTGGCAAAGAACGAAAACGGCGTCGTGACCACCTCGTCGCCGGCCCCGATGCCCAGGCTCATCAGGGCGTTCAGGATGGCGTCGGTGCCGCTGGAGGCGCCGATGCCGTACTTGCATTCGGAGTAAGCGGCCACGGCCTTCTCGCACTCGACCACCTTCGGGCCGCCTATGCAGCGCTGCGTTTCCAGCACCTCATCCACCGCCGCACGCACCTCCTTGCGAATCTCGTCGTACTGCGCCACCAGGTCGAGCAACGGAACCGCCATGGGTTCTCCTTCCATTTACGTGGGATCAATCGGCATCCACCGGATAAAAGGGGGAGTTCCAACGCGTGCACGCGAAATCCTGCAGAATCCTCTCACAGTAAAGCCGGCGCAACTCGCCTCGCCATCAGCCAGGCATCCAAAACGAAGGCGGCATCCATTGCGATGAACCAGTAGAGCATGCGCTGGATGAATGGCTCGTATTGCTTGGGCTCGCGAACCGGCCCCGCCGCCGACCAGAGCCCTCCCGGCCACAGGCCGGCCAGAAGGAGGGCGGCGAAAACCCGGGCCACCGGAGCCATGAAGCGCGCCGACTCGGTCGCCACACTGAAGGCAATCATCGCGAACCCCCCCACAGCGGCAACCATAAACGCCACCGACCAAGGCCGAGTCGATACCTTGGCGCCCAGCCGGGCGCAAATGCTATAGCCGGTTACGCACGCGCCGGCGAAGAACAGGGCGAGCCCATGGCGCACCCACAGCGGCCCGCTCGGAAGCAACAGTTCGATGCCGATGTCCCTGGGCACACCCACCACGGCGGTTACGCCGATACCGAAGTTCAGAAATCGGCACAGCCCCATCACCGGCACAGCAACGTAGGCCGGGCCGCGCTTGGCGGCCATGTTGTACAGGTTGATGGCGGCAAACGTCCCGATGGCCAGCACGAGCGCCCCGTGGCCAACCATCACGGCACAGACGGCCGCCACGGCGCCCGTCAGGATTAGGAGCACAACGGCGGTGCCGATCCCGAGTTCACCCGTGACAAGCGGGCGTGGCACCTTCAGAAGACGGTCGCGGCGGACATCGACCAGATCGTTCTGGACCATGCCAAACAGGTATAACCCCGCCGACGTGCCGCCGAGCAGCGCCGCCAGGTGCCAGTTGAACGGCAGGCCCCGGTAAAGGATAGCCACGGTGTAGCCGGCGACGACGTCGGCCACGGCGGTCACGAACAGCGGCAGGCGCAGAATTCGATATATACCGCGCACGCTCATCGTGCCGGCAGTCTATACCGAAGCCGCCGCGCTTTCCAGTGTTTTCACATTTCGCACGTGTTTAGCGTGTCATTCCGAGCGAGCGAAGCGAGTCGAGGAATCTCGCCGTTGGCCTGGAGTTTGCCGCCGCCGAAGCCGATCAGCCGGCGAGGTGCTCCTTCAGGCCGTCGATTGCTCGCAGTTCATCGAGGCTTCGGATGACATGATCCGGGGGGCATGACGGGTCGGCTTCCGTCTCGGCGAACTTCGCCCCAGGACGAACGATCCGCACCGTCGTCCAGCCCAACTGCTTCGGCGCCGGGAAGTCCAAGGCGGGGTTATCGCCCACAAAAAGGGCCGGTCCCTCGAAGCCAATCCGCTGCTGAACCAGGCGAAACGGCGTCAGGCTCGGCTTAATGCCGTCCTGCCCGAGATCGTGCGTGAAGACAACTTCGCGGAAGTACCGCGCCAAGCCGACGCAAGCGAGTTTCGCCCGCTGCGTCGGCCCGAAGCCGTCCGTGATGAGTGCAAGCGGAAGGCGGCGGCTCCAGAACTCCAGCGCGGGCTCGGCGTCCGGGTACGCATCGACTTGAACCGGCCGGCTGCGGTACAGGCCCACCAGTTCGCGGATGACCGCCTGGTCCGGCTCAAGCCCCGCCCGCTCAAGGACCGTGTCGAAGACCTTCGTCCGCAGGTCCGCCTCGTAGCACGCCACCAGTTCCCACTCGAAGTCGATCCGCGGCCCGTAAAGGTCCTCCAGCCGGCGGGCAACCGCAGCCAGCCGCGCCACGACAAACTCACGCTCCGGGCAGAGCGTGTCGTCCATGTCAAAGACAAGGCACTCGACCATGCGCAGTCCCAGACCTCCCCCAAGCGCATCACTCCGGCGGCAGCGGCTCCACGAGCGCCGCCACGTGAGCCGCAACGCTCCGGCCGAGGGCGTCCAGGTCGTACCCCCCTTCCAGGAGGCTGACGATGCGGCCGCGCGCCGTCTGATCGGCCAACCGTCGGATGCGGCGGGTCGCTTCGGCGTACGCATCCTCCGTAAATCCCAGACCGGCCAGCGGGTCGTCGCGGTGTGCGTCGAAACCGGCGGAGATGAAGACGAACTCCGGCCCGAAATCCTCGGCCCGGCTCAGACCGTCGTCGAGGGCGGCCAGGAACTCCCCGTCGCCGTCTCCGTGTGACAGCGGATAGTTCAGCGTCAGTCCCAAGCCGGCCCCCTCCCCCGTTTCGTCGGCCGCCCCCGTCCCGGGATAGAACGGCCACTGGTGCATCGAGACGTACATCACGCCGCCGTCAGAGTAGAAGATCGCCTGCGTCCCGTTGCCGTGGTGCACGTCCCAGTCGATGATGAGGACGCGGGCGATGCCGTGAGCGGCCTGCGCGTACCGCGCTGCGACCGCCACGTTGTTCAGCAAACAGAACCCCATCGCCCGATCGCGGAGCGCGTGGTGCCCCGGCGGCCGCACGGCACAGAAGGCGCCGGAGACGGCGCCGTCCATCACGGCGTCCACGGCCGCGCACACACCGCCCGCCGCAAGATACGCCGCCTCTGCCGACGCCGGGCAGGCGTACGTGTCGGCGTCAAACCAGACGGTCCGGCCCGCCTCGGCGGAGCGTCGGACCCGCTCGATGTGCTCAATCGAATGGACGCGCGCGAGGTCGGCCTCCTCGGCGGGCCGAACGGGAATCGGCGTCAGGCGGTTCCACAGGCCGGCCTCCGAGAGGGCCTCGCGCACGGCCGACAGCCGTGCCGCCCGTTCGGGGTGACCCGGGGCGTCGTGCGCAAGGTATCGCTCGTCGTAAACGATGCCGACCATCATGAACTCGGCACCGGCGGCTGAGGCTGCGACCCGCCGTGCCACTGTTTCAGGTGCTCCAACTCGCGGTGGATCGGCCACTGGCCGAACGCGAGGACGAGCAACATGATGAAGTTCACGAGCGGCACGAGCATCAGAAGACCCATCGCGCCCGGGTAACCGGCCTTTGAGAAGATCTTCCACCAGATGATGACCGTCAGAACGAGCATCAGCAGTGCGACCAGCAGCACGATGACCAGGCCGATGCCTCCGGCGATCAGTTCCGCAGAGTCGGCGCCACTCGAATGGTATTGCATGCGTTTCTCCTTGTCAACGCCGGACGCAAGCCCGGGCTCCACCTGCCTATATTAACCGGCCGCACGCGATATTCGAGCAATAAGTCCGCCGCCGCACTACCCTGCCGCGCCGACCTCCGCCAGCACCGTCTCGATGAGACCGTCGAGCGCGGCTTCGACGGCCGACGTCAGTCCCTCGCCAAGCGCCACCTCGCCGGCTTCGACGCCGAAGACGATGGTCGGCGGCAGGCGGGTGCCGGTCATCTGGGCCAAGCGGACCGCCGTCACGACCGTCAAGTCGTGGGCCGAGCGCCACTCGGGCGCATCGGCCGCCTTCTCAAGGAGTTCGTCGAGCGTGAAACGGTGGACCGTGCCGGGCTCGCGGCCGGCCTGAACGGCGTCGATGAGGATGACGCGCTCGGCCGCTTCGAGTTCGGGGATGACGGCCAGCAGGTCCGTCCCGGCGTCGATGGCGTCCACGTCCTCCGGCAGGCCGCGTCGCTGGAGCACCTCGATCGCCCGCGGTCCGATCCCCTCATCCCGCGCCAGGGGATTGCCGACACCGACGATGACGGTTCGCGAGCCCATCGCACCCCGCACGGAAGCCGGGACCTCAAAGGCCGAAGGGCGCCATTCTACGGAGGGCGAATCGCCTGTCAAGCAACCGGCCTTTGGCGAGGCGGTCCAGCGCCGGCAGGTTCAGGGTTGCGGCGGCCGGAGGCGCCGGGACACCTGGGATTCGGGACGGTTGCGTCCCCCCTTTCCGCCAAGGCGGGCGTTGGCCAACCGCGCCGGTGCGATCACAGGACGCTTTGCGGCGGCCCTCGTGCTTTCGGCGCCGTTCGGCCTTCCAAAGGGCCTGTGAGAACGCATAATTGTTGCTGAGCAAACCTGCCGCCGCTATAATGCCGATAGGGAAGCGAGAGAACCTTGGCACCAACAAGGAGCAGCGCCGTGACTGGAACAGGTAAAGCCCGGGCGGGGTTCAGCCTGATGGAAATCCTCATGGCCGTCGGAATCCTCGGCGTCGGGATGACCATGGTGGCCTCGGTGTTCCCCGTGGCGGTGGACCAGAGCCGCCGCAGTCGCGACCTGACCATGGCGGCCCTGAGCGCGCGCAGCGTGGCGGCGGCCTTGCGCGCTCGCCGCCAGGAAGTGGTCAATGCGCTGCGAGATGCGAATACGGAGAGTGCGTGGGGAACCTTTGAGGATGGCGCTGATGCGAAGACACCCAGGACGGCGCGGTTAGACTCAGACCAAACGCCGACAGGCTCGCAGGCAGGGCTACTACCGCCACTTCCGCGGGAACTGCGGTCTTACAACCCCAGGGGTTTCCTTTACGACGACAGTGCCGATGGCGGTGGAACAAAGAGCGCCCGCCAGTACAGCGCCAACCTGGAAGGGATAGACGGCCTGTGGAGCGCCGGCAGTTATGTCCCGGTCGTTTTCGCCACACCCATCAGCAACGACCCGAACGATAACGAGACCAACAAGGCGGGCCACGGCCCCTGGCGGATCACCATCATGATTTACAAATCGCGAGGGCAACAGCCCGACTACCTCAATCAGAATCCGTCGTCCAGTTGGGTCTGGAACCAGAGAAAGGCGAGCGCCAAGAACCCCGGAGGCGCCGGCAGTTACGTCATGGACTGGCGGTTTTCGGGCGGCTCCCAACAGATGAACAACCGCGGCGAGGCGTACAAGGTGCAGCGGCATGTTCCGCTGACAACGCGGCAGGACGCTGTCGTTCCCGCCGTCGCATTCAAGAAGGCCCCGGGAGCAAGACCCGGCTTCCCCTTTTTTAATGCATTCGTGGCCGGCGGCGACCAGAGCAAAGGCACGGACTGCTACAGCCTGACCAACAGCATTCCCTCCGAGTGGGTCAGCCTGCCCGGGGCCATCGCCGCCTATCACACCATATTGGGAGACTGACCGTGAAGCGAGCGCGACCAGTCAGGCGAGCAGGCCGCCGCACGGCCTTCACACTCGTCGAACTCGTGACCGCAGCGTCTCTGATGACGGTCATCATGCTCGGCGTTGTCCAGGTGTTCGGCATCGTCATGCAAACGGCCTCCGACGCCGAGGGCATTCACTTCGCCCAGCAGCAACTGCGGGCGCTGCTCAACCGGCTTCACAACGACCTGCGCGGCATGACCCGCGAGGGGTATCTGCAGATCAGGCGCGGCAGCACCCAGCCGACGGGCGCCTCCTACACCTTCAACCCGTCTCCGGGCAACCCGATGCCCGCAAGCGCGTACGCTTGCGATACGCTGGCCTTCGTCACGATCGGCCAATGCGCCAGCGCTTTTCACGGAAACGCCGACGCCAACACCGCCGAGGTCGTCTATACCAACAACGTGAAGACCCCTGAGAACCCCCTCCATGTCGACGGCAGGCCGGTAGACGCGCGGCGCGGCATCCTCGCCCGCGGCGAGTGGATCATAGCAGGCAACAGCAGTCTCGCCGGTAATGCCACCGATGGGGACGATATCTCGGCGGCGACGTTTCTCTACGACATGTTCAGAAACCAGCAGAACTTCGGCAGCGACGACCGGATCTCGATGTCCGGCGGGCACGTCGTCGTCCACCCGTGGATCGCCACAGAGAACCTCCCCCCCGATCAATGGCGCACCTTGAAGCGCGTCATGGCCTCCTGCGTCAGCGAGTTCCACGTCGAGGTCTTCGATCCGAATGCAGACACCACCGGAACGCTCACCGGGTATTTCAACACCCCCGAGAACCAGTACAGGTACACGTGGTCATGGAGACCGAACGCCAACGATACCATCACCACCTGGCCCCGCGCCATTCGCGTCACGGTGGCCGTCCACGATCCGGCCGACACCGACCTGCCCCAAACAGACCGCACCGGCGCGGTCAAACGTTTCCGCGGCTTTGCCTTGCAGGAGGTCTTCTGGCTGACCGACCCGTAGGGCGGGACGGCAAGCAAATGCCTAATGACTAATGACTAATGAATGACCAGACCACAATGGCGAATGACGGCGAAAAGCATCCAACGCCCCGCGTCGCCCCAGGCCATTCGTCATTCGCCATTGCCTTTTGATTAGTCATTAGACATTAGTCATTGGGTATCGGGCATTAGGCATTCATGCAGCATGCGCCGGCAAGGAGAACCCATGAGGTCACCTGGTTCGGTCCTGATCGTCGTGCTTGGCCTGCTCGCCATCCTGGCGGTCGTGGGCCTCACGTTCGTGACGATGAGCAGCATCGACCGCCGCAGCGCCGCCAACTTCGCCCTCCAGAGCCAGTTCATGCTGGCTGCCGACGGCACCGTCGACTACGTCTGCCACCACCTCATCCAGGACCTCTGGTACTATGACCCCAAGACCGAACTCTACCACGACCGCCTTCTGACCAACCAGAACGGCGGGGCCGGCGAGGAAGTGCCACTGGCCCGAAACGAGCCTTTCGATTGCCCGAGGCTCGAGTACGACCCCTGGCTGTCGACCACGCCGAACGGCGAGTCGATTCCCGACACAGGCCAGTTCTCCTACGGCAACCAGGGCGGCGCCCACTACGGCCTGACCGCTTGGGGCCTCGGTACGCCCCAGAATCAGCGCCCCAACAACCTCGGCTGGCCGACCAACCGCCAGGTCCGGCCGTACACCCAAGGCAACGGACACGGCGTCTGGATTCCCCATCTGTCGTTCCCGTTCGACGTCGGCCTCATCCGCGTCAGCGTCACCGTCCTGGACCACGGGGCCATGACCAACCTGAATGCCCACGGCAGGAACAGCAACAGCGTCCAGGAGTGCGACAGGTACGGGTACCTCGTCAGCGACGTGGACCCGTCGCATTTTGCCTTCAACGTCGAGGCTCTGCTGAACGGCTCCGGCTACCCGCCCGGCCTGTGGAGCGGGCAAGACAAGCCGTATAACGATCATCTGTACGAGGCCATCGCCGAGAACCCCGGCCGCTACGGCGATAAGCCGTTCACCCTGGACGAGGAGTTTGAACTGAGGCGCCTTATCGGCACGCATTTCCAGAGCCGCCTGGAGAGATTCGGCGGTGGCAACCTGGATTCCGCACCCGACACGGCCAGCGACACGAAAGCCCGGAAGCGCCTCAGCCTGACAACCGTCAGTTGGACCAGCGAGGTGCGACCCGACTACGAGGACCCAACCGGCCAGATACGCGACGTCGTCTCTCCGCTGCCCAGAGAAACGGCGGACGCCGCGCTGCAGACCACAGACTGGTCCCCGCGCAAGATCGACCTGAACCTCGACGAGCCCGCCGAGATCCGAAAGGCGCTGAGGTACGGCTACGTTTTTGATTTCGATCCGAGCGCTACCGACGACCCCAAGACAAAATTGGTCAATCAACTGGTCGCCAACATCGACGCGTTCCGCGACGGCAGCGACGACAAGGACCCCATCACGAGTTGCCCCGGCGCGGATAGCGCAGTCGGGGCGGCCCCACAGCCCGTCTTCAGCAAGATCGAGGTGCATAGAGAGCCGGAAATCGATGCGAGCGGCGACGCAACGTCCATGAAGTGGACGATCAAAGTCCAGATCATCAGCCCCTGGCCCGGCAACGTCTATGGCGACATGGGAGGGCTTAGAGTCGAGAACGTTAGCCTGAAGCCCGTTGAGAGACAGGGGAGTACCGAGAACATAGATTTTGACAAGATATTCCCCGAGGAAGACACGATGCCCCCGGACCCCACAAGCAAGCCGTGGGTCTATACGGCCGAGTTGACGACCGATAAGGACCCACTGACGGGTAAGTTCGAACTCTATACCGCCCACCTGGACAAGATACAACTTGTGGCCGCCGGCGCGGTCCTCGACGAGATCGACGCCTCCGTGCTGAACGACCTTTGCACGGAGGGCGACATGGGCATGTCGAAGACCGAATCGAAGTGGCGCATGATCCACCGCGAGCAAGAGAAGCGCCCCCCCGAAGCAGGAGGAGCACCGGACCCCAAGGACAGCATTTGGGTGGTTTACATCGGCGATTGGAAAGACCAGGCAGGGGACATCACCCAGTTCGCTTTCGCCAACAAGCCGCCCGGTGCGATCCCCATCTGGTTTCTACGCTCCGTCGGCAGCCGACTCCGACCGAACCTGCACGAAAAGGGCCTGCCCCCGTACCCGATGCAGAACGTTGTGCGGCAGGGCGGTACCGGTGCCAACCATCCGTTCCGGGCCTTCGCCCGCGTCGGCGACCTCAACCAGGTCCTCTGCCCCAGGCTGGAAGACATCCAGGCGGCGCAGGGAGACAACGGCGAAGAGAGACACTTCTTCTGGCCATGGGTACCGAGGGTCGCCAGGGCCGCCACAAGGATTGCGGAGCAAGGCTCGGACCTTATCCGCGAAGAAAAAAGACTGAAATTCGACTGGAACGACCCCACGCTCCCCATGCCCGGCAACTGCAGCCGCATGAACGCCGCAAACGTCCTCTGCGTAGGCGGGCCGTGGCTCGATGAACTCGACAACGACGGCGACGGCACGATCGATGATGTCAAACCCGACCCGGCGCCTCCCGGGTGGAGCCAGGCTCCCCCCGCCGACAGAGGCATGAGCCCCGATCAAGCCGTGGGCGACGAGGGTGGCGATGGCCGCTTCGGCGGACCCGAACTCAGGGTCGCCGGAAAGATCAACCTCAACACCGCCACCGACGACACCCTCAGGGCACTCGCCAAGGGCGTGGATCTGCCCGACGCAGGCATGTCAGAGACGCAATTCGTCAATGCCGTGAGGACCAGACGCGCTGACACCGACCGCGAGCCCATGGGCAGCCCGGTTGAGGTATTCAAAAACCACCTCGACGCAGAAAACGGAGTCACCCAGGCTGACGCCACGAGTAAACTCCAGCAACGCGACCTCGTCTTCACGCGGATATCGAATATCGCCACCCTTCGCAGCGACACGTTCTCCATCTACGGCACGATCGAGTACGGCCTCATCCAGGGCGACAACCCGCCGAACAACACGTCGTTCCAGGCGATGCGGCGGCGGCGGTTCTGGGCCCTGGTGGACCGCAGCCCGTGCCTCGCATACTACCCCGGCCTTCGCGGCCGCGACCCGAAGTTCATCCGCCCGCGCATCCTGAATTTCCAGTGGCTCGACTGAGCCCTGTTATCTTGTCATCCTGAGCGAGTCCTGCCTATAATCACACTCATGGACCTCGTGCGTCTGGTCAGCCCGTGGGTGCTCGCCGGCCTGCTGCCGCTCTGGGCACTTATCCTGCATGCCGTGCTCGCGTCCGGCCGGCGTCGCGACGGTGCGCCCGCTCGCGCCGCCCTGGCCTGCCTCGCGGCCGCTCTGCTGGCGGCGGCATTGGCCGGACCATCGGTTCGCGTCTCGCGCGAAGGGGTCTGTCCGGTCGTTCTCGCTCGCGACGTCTCCCCCAGCATGTCGGCGGCCACCGGCAAGAAGTCCCCCGCCGAGACCCTCGCCCCGTGGACCGCCGCCCTGCCACTCGGACAGGTCATCCTGCACCCCTTCACGGACGGCGCCGCGACGGATATCGAGCGCGGCATCGAGGCGGCCGCACGAACACTGCCCGACGCACCAGGCATCCTCCTGCTTTACACCGACGCCCGCCAGACGCACGGCGACGCCGTTGCCGCCGCCACCCGCATGGCCGCCGCGGGTATCCAGGTCCACGCCATCATGCCCGACCTGCGTCCGCGCGACGTCGCGATTACCTCACTGGCCCCTGTGGGCGAGGCGGTCCCGGGCCGACCCGTCCGCGTTCGGGTCCAACTCGCCTCGACCGTCCGGGCCAAGGCGCAGGTCGTCCTCGCGCGTCCGGCCGCCGGCGAGCGGCCGGAGCGAACCTGGCGCCGCCGGGTGACGGTCGATCCCGTCGCGGGCGCCGTCCTGCTCTTTGACGACGCCGCCCTGCCCTCCGGCCTGTACCGCTACGACGCCGAGGTCCGCACGTCCGACGACTGCTGCTCCGAGAACGACCGGGCGGCGTGCGCCGTGCGAGTCGGCCGCCCACAGGAGATCCTCTACGTCCACGGCCCGGATGAGCCCGCTCCGCTCGCGACCATCCTCGCCAGGAACGCTCCCACCGACGCCCGGCTGCGGACCGTTCCGGCCGCCTCAGGGGTCACCGTCGCAGGCGCCTCGGTCGTGGTTCTCGACAACGTGTCGGCCTGGACGCTCGGCACGCGAGCCTGCCACATCCTGGCCCGCCGCGTCACGGACGGCGGGGTGGGCCTGCTCGTCCTGGGCGGCGATGCGGCCTTTGCCGCCGGCGGGTACGCCGAGTCGCCGCTCGAGGACCTTCTGCCCGTCAGCAGCCGCACGGGCGACCGGCCGCCGCTTGACATGGTCCTCGTCGTGGACGCGAGCGGTTCGATGAACGAGACGGTCGGTGGCGTCCGCAAACTCGCCCTCGCCAAGCAGGCGGTGCTGGCGCTTCGGCCGGCCCTGGCCGATGCCGACCGCATCGGCATCGTCGCTTTTGCCGGCGAGCCCCGCGTCGTCTCGCCTCTCGCGCCGGCCGCCAGGTGGGACGACCTGCGGGCACGGCTGGTGGCCATCCAGGCGGGCGGCGGCACGCGAATCACCCCCGCCGTCGAGGCGGCCGCCGACCTGTTTGCCCCTCCCCAGGAAGGCGACACCCAAGTCCGTCACCTTATGCTGCTGAGCGATGGTCGAAGCGAGGACTTCGACGCGGCCCGCCTGACCCTCCTTTGCCGCCGGCGCCGCGTGAGCGCCAGCGCCGTCGCGACGGGGGCCGACGCCCAGCGCGATCACCTCGGCCGCCTAGCACGTGAGACCGGCGGACGTCTCTACGCGGGCGGCGATCTCGGCCGCCTGGCCGAAACGTTTCTCAAGGACATGGCGTTTGCGCGCGGCGAGGGACTGCACAAGGTCATCCGCGCAACCGTGTGGGGCCGGCCGCAGCCCATCTGGAAAACCACTGCGCCTGCGCTTCCGCCCGTCCCGGCCCACAACGTTACCAGGGCCAAGCAAGGCGCGGACCTGCACTGGGTCACCGGCCCGCGCGAAGGCGAGACCGACGCTTCGCCGCTGCTCGCCTCCTGGCGGCGCGGCCTTGGGAAGGTGGCGGCCATGCCGTGGCCCGTCGGGACGGGGGGCGAGGAGTGGTTGAGCGAAGAAGCGGCGCCGTCGCATTTCGCGCGGCTGCTGGCGTGGCTCTCCGCCACGACCCTGCCGACCGACTGGTCGGCCCGTTTGATTCGCGTCAGCGGCGGGTGGCGGGTCCGGGCCGAGGAACGCACCGAAGCGATCGGCAGATCCTCAGCGCGGTTCGTCGCAACGCCGCTCGGTGACTCTTCCGGCGACCTGCCGCCACTCGTTCTGCGGCAGATGGCGCCGGGAATCCACGAGGCAGAGGTCGGGGCGGGCGGCGGCGCGGTCGTTGTCGTTCACCGCCGGGATGACTCCCGCGCAGCGGTTTCCCTGTCGGCGCCGGGCCGTCCGCCACGGGAGTTCGAGCACCTTGGCGTGGACCGGGCGAAACTGGCGGCCATCGTCAAGGCGGGGGGAGGACGGGTCCACACCTCGCCCGGCTCGCTCATCCAGGCCGTCGAACGAATCCGGGTGAGAGGCTACAAACCGGTGGGCATCCACTTCGTCTGGGCGGCCGCGGCGGTGGTAGTCCTTCAGGTAATCCTTCGGCTACTTGGGCGCCTGTAGCGGCCAGCCTCACAGACAAGACGGCGAGACACTCTTCGAGAGATCGTTCTCGGTGATGACGACGATGACGCTCTTCCAGTCGCCCATATCCGTGATGCGGCGGATGTAGCCGCGCTGCTTGACCACACGGCTCCGCGGCCCGTTCGGACGCGGGTTCGGAATCTTCATTTCCAGCCACACGTCCAGCCCTTCCGAAACCGCCGCCGGCGGCGGGCCGACCACCTTCACGCCGCACGGCGTCAGGTCCGCCGACCGCCCCTTGAAAATAACCCTGCCGGTCTTGTCCTTCAGCACGACCGGACAAGTGAATGACACCCGCTCGTGCCGGCGCCGATTCTGAACGTGAAGCATTGTCACACCCCCTAGAATAGGGCCCGCACCCGGCAGCACACGTCACCGCCGATGCCATCTTTGCGCAAAGGTCCTATCGGCGCAGGAGAAGCACGTGCTTAAAGGAAATCGGCCTACGCCGCGGCGCATGCGGCGACACCTTGGCAAGAGGCGCCTCCCGCGCCCGCTCTACCGCGCCGCCGCGCCGCGGGCATCGAGATAGATCATGAGGATCGCCTGGTCGGCGGGGCCGATGCCGGCGATACGGCTTGCCTGGCCGAGCGACCGCGGGCGAACGCGGGCCAGTTTCTCGCGGGCCTCCGTCCGAAGGTGGGGAACCTGCGAGTAATCCATGTCGGGCGGCATCGGCCGGTCCTCCATCCGACGGGCCCGCTGCACCTGCGCCTCCTGCCGCACGAGGTACCCGGCGTATTTCGTCTCGATCTCGACCTGACGGGCCGCCTCGTCGGAGATGTCGAGCAACGCCAGGTCCGGCGCCTCACCCACGAGCGTCTGCCACGTGACCTCCGGCCGCCGCAGCAGACTATCGAGCGTCCGTCCGCCGCGTCGCACGCGCCGCAGCACCGCCTGGGCCGACGCGATCTGCCGCTCCTTTTCCCGGACCCGCCGCCACGCGGCGTCCGAGACGAGGCCGACCTCTCGACCGACAGGCGCGAGACGCCGATCGGCGTTGTCGTGGCGCAGCAGCAGCCGATACTCCGCGAGGCTCGTAAACATCCGGTACGGCTCTTCCGTGCCCTTCGTCACGAGGTCATCGACAAGAACGCCGATGTAAGCCTGGTCGCGTCGCAGGACGACCGGGTCGCGGCCCGCCAGCGCCCGGGCGGCGTTGATGCCGGCCAAAAGACCCTGCCCGGCCGCCTCTTCGTAGCCGCTCGTGCCGTTGATCTGCCCGGCCAGGTAGAGCCCGGAGACGACCTTCGACTCCAGCGTGGCCTGCGTCTGCGTGGGCGGCACGAAATCGTACTCAATCGCATAACCGTACCGGAGGATCTTCGCTCCCTCCATGCCGGGGATACCGTGAACGATTCGGTCCTGAAGGTCCTCAGGCACACTCGTTGCGATACCGTTGCAGTACACGACGTGGGTGTTGCGTCCCTCGGGCTCCAGGAACACCAGGTGATGGTCCCGGTCGGGGAACCGGACGACCTTGACCTCGATGCTCGGGCAGTATCGCGGCCCGGTGGAGGTAATCTGGCCGGAATACAGCGGCGCCCGGCCGAGGTTCGCGAGGATCGCCTCATGTATGGCGGGCGTCGTCCGCGTCAGCCAGCACGAGACGCCGTCGAACGGCTCGCCGCCCGAGTCGAAGGCGAACCGCACGGGTTCCGGATCGCCGGGCTGCTCAGTCAGAGAGCGATAGTCGAGTGTGCGGCCGTCCACGCGCGGCGGCGTGCCGGTCTTGAGGCGGCCGAGGCGGACGCCCAACTGCTGGAGGCTGTCCGAGAGACGCTCGGCCGCCGGCTCACCAAACCGCCCGCCGGACCACGCCCGGCTGCCCAGATGGAGCATGCCTCGCAGAAACGTGCCGGTCGTCAGGACAACGGCGCGAGCGCGATACGCGCGGCCGCTTCCACACCGGATGCCGGCAACCCGGTCGCCGTGTGTCAGGATCCCGGCGGCAGCGTCCTCGATGATCGACAGATTCTGCTGGCGCCCCAGGACCTCCTGCATGGCGCGGGCGTAACCCCGGCGGTCGCACTGTGCCCGCGGGCTTTGGACGGCAGGCCCCTTGCTGCGGTTCAGCAGGCGGTACTGAATGGCGGCGGCGTCGGCTACACGTGCCATTTCGCCGCCGAGGGCGTCGATTTCGCGGACGATCTGGCCCTTCGCCAGCCCGCCGATCGCCGGGTTGCACGACATCTCGGCGATGCGGTCTTTGCGGATCGTCACGAGGGCGGTCCGCGCCCCCAGCCGCGCCGCCGCCAGCGCCGACTCGCAGCCGGCGTGTCCGCCTCCCACCACCACGATATCGAAGGTCGGCTCTTCCACTGCCCTTGCATCCCTCAGGTGCGTCTCAGGTGGCGGCATTATACACCCGCCAGCCGGTGCAACCAAGCCGGGCGGCGCGCCACACTTCGCGCGGCGGGTCTGCGGCCCCGGCGAGCCACAGGCTCTCCGGCGTGCCAGAATGGCAGGGCCTCAAGGCCAAAACCGCCCATACGGCATACAGAACCCCCTGTCGCCGCCCAGGAACGGCCATGCGTTTGGCATCAACTTTGCATTTTTGTAAAGCGCAGGCACAAGGAAGCACGACAAGGCAAGGAGGACGGACATGGCTATGAAGGCATGGGTACCAGCAGCGGGACCTTTCGCCCAACTTCAGCGCGAAATGAACCGCGTGTTCGATTCCGTTTTCGGACGGCACTTCCAGCCGGTAGGCCGCATACGCTCCGGCTATGTGTATCCACCCACGAACGTCCGGGAGACCGACGACACCTACACGGTGCAGTGCGAGGTCCCCGGTCTGGAAATGGCCGACCTGGAGGTGTACGTAACCGGCGATCAGTTGACCGTTTCGGGCTCGCGCACCAGCAGGTTCCCGGAGGAAGAGGTCACGCTGCACCGCCGGGAGCGTGACTGCGGCCGGTTCAGCCGGGCGGTCACGCTGCCCGGTCCGGTGGACAGCAGCGGGACGGAGGCAACGCTCGCCGACGGCATCCTGACGGTCCGCATCCCGAAAACGGAGGAAGCGAAACCGAAACGCGTCGAGGTCCACGTCGGAGACTGACGCGGCACACCACAGGCAGGGAGGTACGAACCATGACCAAGCCAATTGACGCAACGGTTGAGACGAACCACGATCCGCTCGAGCCGCCGGAGAGTTACTTCGTCCCGGCCACGGACGTGTACGAGACAGCGGACGAACTGACGCTGGTCGCCGAGATGCCGGGCATCAAGGCGGACGGCCTGTCCGTAACCGTCGAGGACAACGTTCTGGTGATCCGCGGCAAGCCGGGGGCGAAGAGCGAGGCCGGCGGCGAGGTGCTCCTGAAGGAGTTCACGGGCGGCGAGTTCTACCGGGCCTTTCAACTGCCGGCCGACTACGACACCGAGAAGATGGAGGCCGGCCTGCGGCAGGGCGTCCTGACGCTCAGGCTGCCCAGGTCCGAGAGGCTCAAGCCCCGGCGCATCGAGGTCAAGGTGGAATAGCGCCGGGGGCGACGCGCCGAACGCACACGCGCACGCATCGTAACCCGGAAGGAGGTGCGAAGAATGGCTATCATTCCATGGAGAGGCCGAACGCTGCCGGTTGCCACGCTCGCGTCGCTCCGCGAGGACATGAACGACCTGCTCGCCCGGTTCTGGTCGCACACGAGCGAACCGTTCGGTCTGGCCGACTGGTCGCCCGCGCTGGACGTCTCGGAGACCGACGACGCCGTGCTGGTGCATGCCGAGATCCCCGGGATCGATCCCAAGGAACTCAACATCGCCGTCGTCGGCGACACCCTGACGATCCGCGGCGAGAAGAAAGACGAGACCGAACGGGAAGACCGCAACTTCCACCGCGTGGAGCGACGGTACGGATCCTTTACCCGAAGTCTGAGGCTGCCGACGCCGGTGGATGCGGAACACGTCACCGCCAGGGCCGCCGCGGGCGTTCTCGAGGTCCGTCTGCCCAAGAAGGAAGCGGCCAAGCCGAAGCGAATTCAGATCAAGACCGACTGACCGGCGCAGGCAACCGCAGGCGTGGAACCGTTCATGGAGGCGAGGCGGGCGCTTGCGCGCGTGGCCGCTTTGCTGGTTCTTACGTTCGGCGCGGCTTGTTGCGTGGGGCGTGGGCGGCGGTTATGATAAATGGTGTTCCTGCCGCCTTCGGAAAAGGAGCCTTTCATGCGCCACGCGATTCTGACGCAGAGCCATCAGGACCTGGGCCACCTGGCCCGGCACATGACCGACATCATGCACCGCGTTCTGCACTCGAGTTTCTCGACGGGGCAGAAGCCCCCGGACTGGGTACCGGCGGTCGATATCTGCGAGATGTGCGACCATTGGGAGGTTATCGTCGAACTGGCCGGCGTCCGCAGGGAAGACATCGAGGTTTATACCGAGAACCGTCACCTGACGATTACGGGTTGGCGGCACGATCCGACGTCGCCGGAGAAGATCGGCCTGCACCAGATGGAGATCGAGCAGGGCCAGTTCCGCCGACGGATTCTTCTGCCGGCGGGCGTGGACAACGACGCCATCACCGCGCGATATCGCGACGGCCTGCTGCGAATCCGGATTCCCAAGCGCTGAGGCGCCCGGCCCTGAAGCCAGGAGGGCGATGCCGTGCCCGATAGCATCGAAATCCGCAAGCCTCCCCCCGAAACGGCCATCGCCCGACCGGAGGAATCCGCCGTCATTCCCGAGAACATGGCGGTCATGCCGGTCCGCGAGATGGTCCTGTTCCCGGGCATCATCCAGCCGCTCACGGTCGGGCGCACGCGCAGCCTGGCGCTCATCCAGGACGCCGTGATGGGCGACCGCATCTTCGCCGTCATGACCCAGAAGGACGCGGCGGAAGAAGAACCGACGTTCGACCGTCTGTATCACGTGGGTTGCGCCGTGAGGATTCTGAAACTGGTGCGGCTGCCGGACGACAATCAGACGGTCATCGTCCAGGCCATCGGCCGCATCCGTGCCGAGGAACTGACGCAGGCGAACCCGTTCTTCCGCATCGAGGCGACCCCCGTGCCCGACGTCGCGGATGAGAGCACCGAACTGGACGCGCTGGTCATCAGCGCCCGCGAACTTATCAGCCGCATCATCGAACTCTCGCCGCGCATTCCCGAGCAAGCCATCGCGGTGGTGGCCTCCATCGAGTCACCCGGCCAACTGGCGGACTTCATCGCGGCCAACCTGAGCGTGGACGTCACCCAGAAGCAGGCCCTGCTGGCGGAACCGCGCGTCGTCGAGCGTCTGCGAATCGCCCACGACCTGATGCAGCGCGAGATCGAGGTGCTGGAACTGGCCGACAAGATCCAGTCCGACGCGCGCGGACGCATCGAGGAAAGCCAACGCGAGTACTACCTGAGAGAGCAACTCAAGTCCATCCAGGATGAACTCGGCCAGAAAGACGAGAAGACCATCCTGATCGAGCAGTTGCGCAAGGACCTCGACGCCACCGGCATGCCCCGGAAGGTCCGCGACGAGGCCGAGCGGGAATTGAAGCGCCTGGCGGTCATGCCGATCCACGCGCCGGATTTCAACGTCGTCCGGACGTACCTGGAATACGTGGCCGAGATGCCGTGGGCGAAGAGCACCCACGACCGGCTCGACCTCACGAAAGCCGAAGAGATCCTCGACCACGACCACTACGGCCTGGCGGAGCCGAAGAAACGGATCCTGGAGTTCCTGGCCGTGCGGAAACTGAAGGCGAACCTGCGCGGACCGATCCTCTGTTTCGTCGGGCCGCCCGGCGTGGGCAAGACCAGCCTCGGCCGCAGCATCGCCCGGGCCATGGGCCGCAAGTTTATCCGCATCAGCCTGGGCGGCATGCGCGACGAGGCGGAAATCCGCGGCCACCGGCGGACCTACGTCGGCGCCCTGCCCGGGCGGATCATCCTGGAACTGAGAAAGTGCGCCGTCAACAACCCCGTCTTCATGCTCGACGAGGTGGACAAACTCGGCACCGATTGGCGAGGCGACCCCACGTCGGCCCTGCTCGAGGTCCTGGACCCCGAGCAGAACTTCTCGTTCACCGACCATTACCTCGACGTGCCGTTCGACCTGTCGAAGGTGCTGTTCATCGCGACGGCCAACATTCTGGATCCCGTCCCGCCGGCCCTGAAGGACCGGCTCGAAGTCATCCAATTGGCCGGTTACGTCGAGCATGAGAAACTTGCCATCGCCAAGCGCTACCTCGTGCCGCGCCAGCGCCGCGAACACGGCATGAGCGGGCGGCAGATCAAGTTCACGCAGGGCGCCCTCAGGCAGATCATCCGGTATTACACGCACGAGGCGGGGGTGCGGAACCTGGAGCGGGGCATCGCGGGCGTCTGCCGCGGCGTCGCCCGACGCATCGGCCAGGAGAAGGCCGAGGGCGTTACGCTCAAGGTGCCCGACGTGGCCGAATACCTCGGCCCCGAGCAGTATCTGCCGGAAGCCAAACTCCGGACCTCCACGCCCGGCGTCGCGACGGGCCTCGCCTGGACGCCCGCGGGCGGCGACATCCTGTTCGTCGAGGCCACCTCAATGCCCGGCAGCGGCAGACTCGCCCTGACGGGGCAACTGGGCAGCGTCATGAAGGAATCGGCCCAGGCGGCCCTCTCCTACATCCGGTCGCGGGCCGACCGGTTGGGCATCGACTCCAAGACGTTCCGCAAAAGCGACCTCCACATTCACGTTCCGGCCGGGGCGACGCCCAAGGACGGCCCGAGCGCGGGGATCACCGTCTTTGTGGCACTGACGTCACTGCTGACCGACAACAGCGTCCGCAGCAACGTTGCGATGACCGGCGAGATGACGCTGCGCGGGCTGGTGCTGCCCGTGGGCGGCGTCAAGGAGAAGGTGCTGGCGGCCAAGCGGGCCGGCATCAAAACGGTCGTCCTGCCGGAGCGCAACCGCAAGGACGTCGAGGAAATCCCCAAGGACATCCGCCGCGACATGCACTTCCACTAC
The DNA here is from genome assembly GCA_964539385.1 of uncultured Anaerolineales bacterium. Lineage (GTDB taxonomy): Bacteria > Planctomycetota > Phycisphaerae > FEN-1346 > FEN-1346 > JAUVZF01. Next base: position 81,706 of record CAZIJC010000001.1, read on the forward strand.
GTCCAGAACGTCGAAGAGGTCCTGCCGCTCGTCCTCTCGGACGGCAAAGCCCCGCCGGCCGGGAAGCGGTCGAAAACCCGCAAGAGAGCGAGTTCCCGCTCCTCCTGACTCCGTTCACACCAAGGCGGCGCTGCGGCCGGAATCGGCAGCGCCCGGGCCTGTCATCGTCATAGCGCAACGTCCAGGGCAGAGGCACTTCTTGATTTCTCTTGAAGATCGTGCCGCCGCGCGCAGAATAAGTGCATGGACTTCCGGTGTGAGGTGGTGTCACTCTTCAGGGGGGGGCACACATGAGGACCTCGAAGCCAAGATCCTGTCGCCTTCCGGCCTTCCTTCTGGTGACGGCCGCGCTGATGACCTTTGCCGTCGCGTCCGACGGCGCTACGCTGAAGCACAAGAAGACGGGCGAGATCATCAAGGGGAAACTGCTCAGCCAGAAGATCAACAACCTGCGCGTCTTCAGGATCCACGACGGCGGCACGAAGTTCATCAACCCGGATGACTGGGAGGTCATCGAGGCGGACAAACCCGCCGCAGAACCACAGACGCCGAAGCCGGACGAGCAGAAGCCCGCAGAGCCACCGCCTGAAACGACGGCGGCGCCGGCCGAGAAACGGGTGTACTTCATTCCCATCAGCGGACCCATCCAGCACCCCTGTCTGGTGGAAGCCGTTGACAAGGCGCTGAAGGACGCCAAGTTGCGCAAGGCCACTGTTGTGTTATTCCGCATGAACACGCCCGGTGGCCTTGTCCACGTCGCCGACAAGATCATCCGTCTGCTCGAGGGCGTGGACTGGGCCAGGACCGTCTCGTGGGTCGAGGGCGACGACAAGCAGGCCCTATCGGCCGGCGCCTACATCTGCCTGGCAACGCACAAGATCTTCATGGCGCCCGGAACCACGATCGGGGCGGCCACGCCTTACCGCACCACCTCGTTCGGGTCGGCGGAGGTGGACGAGAAGTTCACGAGCGCCTTTCGGGCGCGGTTTCGAAGCCTGGCCCAGCAGCGCGGCCATTCGGCCGTCATCGCCGACGCGATGGTGGACAGGAGCCTGACGGCCGTCCAGGTCCGGGTGGACGGCAAGCAGAGGATCGTCACGGAGGACGAGGCCAGGAGCCTCGAACGCGAGCACGATTCCGACAACAAGTACAGACGCGGCAAAACAATCACCCGGAGCGGCAAACTGCTTACCTTGACCGACCAGGAGGCCAAGGAATTCGGTGTGTGCCACGGCATCGCCGCCACCAAGGAGGAGTTGATGGAGCAGTTGGGCCACGCAAAGGCTCAGATGTTCGAGGCCAACTGGATCCCACTGTGGGTCAAAACCACCGCGGAAAAGCGAGACAAGGCCGTCGAGACGTACCGGACTCTATTCAGCCATCACTACAAGGAGGCGATGCGGGAGGATCCCCATCACCAGACCTACTACGTGGGGCGAGCCGACAGGACCTTCGACGACTTCGGCCAGCGCTGGCGCGAGTACACCGACCGGTGCCTCGGCCACCTCAAGAAGTGCGCGGCCGCCCTGAACGAACTGGAGAAACTCTCGAAGGACGAACGCTACAACTTCCCCATCTCCGAGGCAGCGCTGAACAAGATGAAGATGGACATGGAAACCACCTACAAGCGTCTCCGACGCGAGCGAAGCACCACGCGGCTTCCCTAATACTACAACGCGACAAGGGCATTTTGCGCGGTGGGTCGGAGCCTGCCCTGAGCCTGTCGAACGGGCACCCGCCGCGCCGAAAACGCCGATTTCGCCCATGCGCAGCGGGTACTCCAGACCCGCCGCGCTCCACACAACGCCAACCGAAGCGTCACTCTCTGAACGCCGCCATCGCCGGCAGCACGTTGCCGCGCTGGTCGAACAGGGCGATGTTCTCCCAGGCCGACGTCAGGCCCTCGACCGCGATCCATTCGGGCGCCCAGTAGATGACGCCCTTGCCGAGCCCGTCGGGCGTCCGGCGGACGATGCGGATGAGTTCCGTCAGGAACGCCTTCTGGCCGGCCGGGGTCTGAGGATAGGGCGCCTTGAGGCGCTCGGGGTCGCCGCCGAAGACGTTGCCGCCCCGGTCGAAACGCTCAGTGGTCCACGGAAAGCCGGTCTCAACCACGACGATCTCTTTGCGATACCGCTTCGCGGTGGCGGCGAGGTTGCCGCGAAGGTCGTCCAGCGACCCGTGCCACCACGGGTAGTAGGAGAGGCCGATCATGTCGAATCGCACGCCCTGGGCGGTGAGGTTGTCGAAGAACCAGCGGGTAGCGTTCGTGTTGCCGCCCTTGTCGATGTGGATCATGATGCGCACCCGTTCGCCGGCGCCCAGCGGGGCCTTGACGCCGCGAATCCCGGCCCGGATGAGGGTGGCCAGTTGCTGCCACTGCCGAGGCGTGTCGAACCGACCGCCGACGCGACCCTCGTCCCAAAGCATGCCCGGTGTAATCTCGTTGCCGACCTGGACGATGTCCGGAAGTGCCTCCGCCTTCCTGAGCAAGCCGATTACGTCGCGGGAATACGCGAAGACGGCGGCTTCGAGCCGCTCCAACGGCAGGTCGCGCCACGCTGCAGGCTTCCTCTGGTGACCCGGATCGGCCCACGTATCCGAATAGTGGAAGTTCAGCAGGAGTTTCAACCCGGCGGTCTTGATCCGCCGCGCGAGGCCCAGCGTGTAGTCGAGGTCGTTGAGGACCGGCCCCTTCTTGTTGGGCTGATGGAAGATCCTGAGCCTCATGCAGTTTGCGCCGCGGCCTTTGAAGATGGCGAGCGCATCTTGGGGCTTGCCGTTCTGTCTGTAGAGGCCACCGAGGTCTTCGATCTTCGCCAGGAGCGACACGTCGCCGCCCTTCAGGAAGTCGTGCTGTGCGCGTGCCGCCCCCGCCGCGGGGACAGCGGCTGCGCCGAAGCCTGCTGCCTTCAGAAAAGCGCGACGGTTCACGGTCCGGGTATCTCGCATGGAACGGAGAATGGGGACAGCGGTACGCGGAGCCCCTACGGCGACTCGTCTTCGTAGATGATCTGCGTGCGGACGGGGTACTTCTCGAGTTTAACACGGCCGTTCAGAAACGCCAATTCAATCAGGAACTCGACGCCGACGATCTTTCCGCGCGCCTTCTCAACCATCTCGCAACAGGCGGCCATCGTGCCGCCCGTGGCCAGGAGGTCGTCCACCATGAGGACGCGGGCGCCGCCGGCGACGGCATCGGTGTGCATCTCGAGCGTGTCGGTGCCGTACTCCAGGTCGTACGTGACGGAAGTTGTTTCGGCGGGCAGTTTCCCTTTCTTTCGGACGGGAACGAACCCGGCGTCGAGGGCCAACGCGATGGGCGCGGCGAAGATGAAGCCGCGGGATTCGGCCCCGACGACGACGTCGACGTCGCCCTTCCCGTACGGCTCGGCCATGCGGCGGACGGCCTCGCGGAAGGCGCGCACGTCCGCGAGAAGCGGCGTGATGTCGCGAAACAGGATCCCCGGTTTGGGGAAATCCGGAATGCTGCGGATCGACGACCGCAGATCCAGGCCGGACGCGGTGTCACTCACGGGCGGTCTCCTTGGGCGGTTGGGGCGGCAGGCGGCTGGGTTGCGCGGTCACTGGGCAATCGCGGCGCGGGTGTCTTCCTCCTGGGTGAGGATGGCCTCGTTGATGGTCTGGAGCGTGTCGCGTTCAATCTGGCGGACCCGTTCGCGTGTCAGACCGACCTTGTCGCCGATCTCCTTGAGGGTCCTCGGCTCGTGGCCTTCGAGGCCGAACCTCATTCGCAGGATATCGGCCGCCCGGTCGTCGATGTCGCCAAGGATCCGCTTGATGGCCTCGGTGCGGCGGTTGTCGAGCAGCACGTCGGCGGGTGGCCGTACGCCCTCGTCGACGACCATTTCGGAGAGCAACCACTCCGAATCCTCCGACACCGCCTGGAACGGCGAACTGAACGCGCGGGCCGCCCGCGAAATGACCGTCACCTTGCGCCGCGAGATGCCCATCCGCCGCGCGATCTCCTCCTGCGTCGGCCGCCGGCCCAAGTCGCACTCGAGCAGCGCCCCCGCGCGCCGCCACTTGTTGATCATCTCGACCATGTAGGCCGGAATCTCCACCGGCTTGACGGCGTTGATGAGGCTTCGCTTAATCGACTGGCGAATCCACCAGGAGGCATACGTCGAGAAGCGGCACCCCTGGGCGGGGTCGAACTTCTCGACTGCCCTGAGCAGGCCCAGGTTTCCTTCTTCGATCAGGTCCAGCAGGTTGAGGCCCCGGCGGGTGTAGTTCTTGGCGATGGATACCACCAGGCGGAGGTTGCAACGGACCATCTCGTCTCTGGCCAGCAGATCCCCCTTGCGGATACGCCGGGCCAAAGCGATCTCCTCATCAGGCGTGAGGAGGCGCGTCTGGTTGATCTCCCGCAGGTATAACTGCAGGCCGGAATCCATGCGCAGACCCCTCTACGTCACAGGCACCGAGATGCACCCCTCAATCATTCCAGCCAGCCTTGTAGCCCCACCCGTTTGCACACTGAAAGATGCCCACCCTTCTGCACGAAACGGGTCACGACTTGCGGTCAAGAACGACCGATAGTGCCATTTCATTGTAGCGCCGCCGGGGCAGGCGTGGCAAGATAATTTTTGGAAATTCCGCCGGCGCACAAACACCCGGCCGCTCACCCTCGAGGCTGAGCCGAGACTTCCCCTCGACAACGATCTGCCCCCTCTGTCGCCGGATCCTTTGCAAGCCCGCTTCCATCAGGCTTCCGCATCCGGCGTGTCTTCTGAGTTGCTCTCGCCGGCGCTGCGGCTCCCGGCGGTTTCGTCGCCCGACGTCTCGTCAGACTCGTCGGCTTTCTTGGCCTTGCGGCTCTTCTTCTTGACTTCGGCCTTCTTCTTGACTTCGGCCTTCTTCTTGACTTCGGACTTCTTCTTGACTTTGGACTTCTTCTTGGCCTTCGACTTCTTCTCAGACTTGTCTTCGACTTCGGCGTCGGCGGTTTGGTCAGGGCCTGTGGATTCCTCAACCTCCTCGGCTTCGGCGCCGGCCTCGGCCCGATCATCGCTTTCGGCCTTCCGGGCCTCCTCAACTTCGGCCGGCTCGTC
>CAZIJC010000001.1:86880-126625 GCA_964539385.1 uncultured Anaerolineales bacterium
CGGCTGCGCGGCCTTCTCGGCGTCGTCAACCTCTTCAGCCTGCTCGGCTTCCTCGACCTCAACCGGCTCGTCGGACGCAACCTCGGCCCGATCATCGCTCTCGGCCTTCCGGGCCTCCTCAACTTCGGCCGGCTCGTCCGGCTGCGCGGCCTTCTCGGCGTCGTCAACCTCTTCAGCCTGCTCGGCTTCCTCGGCCTCAACCGGCTCGTCGGACGGGGGTTCGGCCTTTTTAACGTGCGCCTCGGGCAGGGCGGTGCCGAACAGGGTCGTGCCATCGCCCGCACCTTCTTCCTGGTCCTCGGCATGCTGGATGCCGCCCAGGCGCGGCGCGGCCCTCGCCTCGACCGCCGCGGCGGCAGTCCCCTCTTCTTCTTCGGCCGCCCACTGGACGCGCTTCAGGCTCAGCCCGATCTTTCGTTCGTCGGTATCCACCCGCAAAACCTTGACCTCAAGTTCCTCGCCCGGCTTGACCATGTCCTCCGGATTGTCCACCTTGTGGTCCGCCAGTTCCGAAACGTGCAGCAGCCCTTCGAGGCCTCCCTCCAACTCGACGAACACGCCGAAGTTCGCAACCTTCGTCACCTTGCCCTTGACGATGGCGCCGGCCACGTACTTCTCCGGGATCCTGCGTTCCCACGGGTCCTCTTCGAGTTGCTTCAGGCCCAGGGCCACGCGTTTCTTGTCCTGGTCCACGCTCAGGACAACGCATTTGACCTTGTCGCCCTTCTTGAGCACCTCGGACGGATGACCGACCTTCTGCGTCCACGACATGTCGGACACGTGCAGGAGGCCGTCGATGCCCTCCTCGATCTCGATGAACGCCCCGTAGTTCGCCAGGTTCTGGACCACGCCTTCAACGATCTGGCCGGGCGGGTACTTCTCTTTGACCAGCGTCCAGGGATTCACCTCGGTCTGCTTGATGCCGAGGCTGATCTCCTGCTTGGCCTTGTCGATGGCCAGGACCACGACCTCGACCTCCTCGCCGACGCCAACCACCTCGGACGGGTGGTTGATCCGCTTGGTCCACGACATCTCGCTGACGTGCACCAGCCCCTCGATGCCTTCCTCGAGTTTGACGAAGGCGCCGTACGGGGTGATGTTGACGACCTCGCCCGATACCTTCTCGCCGATCGGGTACCGCGTCTCGATATCGTGCCACGGCGAGGCGGTTTTCTGCTTCAGGCCGAGGGCCACCTTCTCCTTCTCGCGGTCGATCGAGAGGATCTTGATCCGGACTTTCTCATCGATCGAGACGGCTTCGCTCGGATGGCCCACGCGTCCCCACGCCATGTCGGTAATGTGCAGGAGACCGTCGATGCCTCCCAGGTCCACAAACGCGCCGAAATCGGCGATGTTCTTGACCACGCCGTCGCGCATCTGGCCCACCCGCATGGTCAAGAGCAGTTCGCGCTTGGCCTGCTCGCGCTGCTCCTCGATCAGGCGGCGGCGAGAGACCACGATGTTACGCCGGTCGGCGTCGATCTTCAGAATCTTGCAGGAGATCTCCCGCCCGAGGTACTGCGACACGTCCGGCGGGCGACGGATGTCCACCTGGCTCGCCGGAAGGAACACCGGCACGCCGATGTCCACCAGCAGACCGCCCTTGATCTTGCGGCTGACGCGGCCCTGGACCACGTCGCCCTCGACGTGTTCGCTGAGGACTTTCTCCCAGCCCTTGATGCGGTCGGCCTTCCGCTTCGACAGGATCACCAGGCCGCTTTCGTCCTCCACGGCCTCCAGCAGAACATCGACCTGCTGCCCGACTTCGACCTTGCCGCCCTCGAACTCTTCAAGCGGCACGCTGCCTTCGCTCTTGAACCCCACGTCGATGACGGCATCGTTGCCGATGACGCGCACCACGCGCCCCTTCACCACGCTGCCTGACTCAAACGCCTGAATGGAATCTTCGTAGAGTTGTTCGAGTCGGCCGGCCGCGTCGGCCTCGCCCAGGACCGCCCGGACTTCTTGTTCGATGTCCGTGCCGTTCAGACCGTACTCACGGTGGATTTGGCTTTTCTGCATGCTGTGCGTTACCCGCTCACCCGTTGCCCTGCTCAACGGCAAGAGAAGTTGACGCCCGACCGCCGGGCCACTTGCCGCCCTCGTTCCACGAGGCTCACGAACCTGCGCCGGTCCGCAAAAGAGTCGTACTATACGCTACCGCCGTTCGCACTGCAAGGCCTTAATCCGCTCGCACACCGCGTCGATGATCCACTGTGGGGTGGACGCCCCGGCCGCCACGCCGACGCGCGGCCGCTCGTGAAGCATCGCCTCCGCCACTTCCTCGCCGACCTCCACGTGATACGTCGGCACGCCCCGGGCCGCGCACAGTTCCGCCAGCCGATTCGTGTTGGCGCTGTTGCGCCCGCCGATGACGAACATCACGTCCACGTGCCCGGCCAGGTCCGCCGCACCTCGCTGCCGCTCAACCGTGGCCGCGCAGATCGTGTTCTCCACGCGGGCCTCCTCCAGGTCGCGCTCTCGCAGCGCTGCGGCCATTTCGCGGAACGCCTCCGGCGAGAACGTCGTCTGGGCCGCCAGGGCCACGCGGCCCGACAGGCCCAGCCGCCGGACCGCCTCGATGTCGTTGACGACGACGGCAGCCGGCGCGTGGCCCCGAATCGCACGCACCTCCGGATGCGACGCGTCGCCTGCCACGATCACCCGGTATCCCGCTTCCTGGAGTTGGACCGCCAAGGTCTGAACGCGACGCACCAGCGGGCACGTCGCGTCGATGATAGCCAAGCCCCGCCGCCGCGCCTCCGCCACGACGTCCGGCTGAAGGCCGTGGCTGCGGATCAGCAGCACCCCGCCGCCGGCTATCTCGTCGAGCGACTCGATGACACGGAACCCCTTTCCGGCCAGTCGCTCCATCTCCTGCGGGTTGTGGATGAGCGGTCCGAGACAATACACCGCCTCGCCGCTTGCCAGGGCCGTCTCAGCCAGTCTCAGCGCGCGGCGAACGCCAAAGCAGACGCCGCTGCCCTCGGCCACCCGGATGCCGACGCGGCCGGCCGAACCGTTCTCCGCACCCGAACCCATGGCGCTCACGCAACACCCCTCCCGGTCAACCTACCGGCGACCGCTAAACGGCGCCAGCAGCCCTCCGTCTCAGTTCCGCCTGAAGGTTGAGCATTTGCCGCCGCACGCCCGCCATCACCTCGTCCGGCTCGCCTGCCGCCGCCTCTGCCGCCGAAACCGCCTTGCCGCACGCTACCCGTATGGTGTGCGGCCGCGGGAGCACGCACGTGCGAGGCCACGCCTCGAACGCCCCGTCGATCACCATCGGCATGACTGGCACCCCCGCCCGTGCGGCAATCGCGACGGGACCGCCGTGCAGCAGGGAGATCGAGCCGTCGCGCGTCCGTGTCCCCTCCGGGAACATCAGGACGACCGCCCCCGCCCTCAGCCGCGCCAGCGCCTCCCGAACCGCCCCCAGGTCCGCCTTCCCCCGGCGAACCGGAAACGCATACAGGCTCCGGATAAGCCACCGAAACGGCGCGACCCGAAACAGCGACTCACGCGCCATCGGATGGTACGGCCGGGGCATCCCCACGGCAGCAAGCACCGGGTCCAGATAACTCTGGTGGTTCGCAACGACCAGCACCCCCCCCTGCCTCGGGAGCCGATGCCGGTGATACACGCGAATGCCGAAGATGAGGACGAACACCACCCGCGCCACCTGCTGCAGAAGAGCGTACCAGGCGTGCCTCAGACCGTTCACGCGGTGCCCTTCCTGAAGCGCTCGACTTCGGCGGCGAGCGCGTCCACCATTTCCTCGATCGTCATGTCCGTCGTGTCCACGACGACGGCGTCGTCGGCGGCCTTCAGGGGCGAGACATCTCGCGTTATATCGCGGCGGTCGCGTTCGGTTATCTCTCTCAGCACGTCGCGGTACGACCGCACCTGGCCCCGCTCCTGGAGTTCCAGTTGCCGCCGCCGCGCGCGGACCTCCGGGTCGGCGTCCAGGAAGAACTTGACGTCGGCGTCCGGAAAGACCACCGTGCCCTGGTCGCGTCCCTCGGCCACGACATCGCCGGCCGTGGCGGCAAACTCGCGCTGAGCGGCCACCAGCACCTCGCGGACACCGGGCGTCCGCGCCACGTAGTGCGAGTGCGTGCTGACGCGGTTCTCGCGGATGGCCGCCGTCACGTCCAACCCGTCGAGACGGACGCGCTGTGCTCCCCCTGCGGGTCCATACGGAGGCGTACTGCCCTGTATGGCCGGCTCGCCGTCCAACTCGACGGTGCTGGAGGCGGCCATCTTGGTCAGGGCCTTGGGGTCCTCCAGGTCGAGACCGTGCTGGAGGGCCTTGAGCGTCAGGGCGCGGTACATCGCCCCGGTGTCAAGGTGCCCGGCGCCGAGCCGCCGCGCCAGATGCGCCGCCGCCGTGCTCTTGCCGCTCCCCACGGTTCCGTCAATCGTGATGATCATGGGACGCCGATTATAACGCGGGGCGCGAAACGTGAAAAGACCTGAAAACCCGCCGGCTTCGGCATGAACTTCCGGCAGGACGGGCGCGGGCGACATATCTCACAGTCTGCGTCAGTCGCGCGCCAGCGAAAACTCGTAGAGCCGAACCAGCGACAGACGCAGATTCACCTCCCACCCGTTGCCGTCCTCCGTCGGGCGCGACGTCACGATCCGCACACTCGACAGGAACGTCTTGAGGTCGCGCCGGAATCGACTGTCTTTCGCGGCACGCTGACGCACGGTCACGCCGGTGCTCAACGTAAGGGCGTCCACTTTCTTCTCCACGGCCGAGATGGCCCGGACTTTGGCGGACCGCGCCGCCAGGACACGGGCTTCTTCGCGGTCGGCCACGTCGGGGCTGAACGGCGCCTCCGCGCGTGCCTCGACCGCCTCGGCCGCCCAATCGGGCAGCGGCACCCGGTTCGCAACGACCGCGGCGTCGGCAGGACGGATCTCGGAAGCCGGCGGCATGCCGCGGCCCGTCGCGGTCAGGCGCCGGACCTTCAGCCGGATCGACAGCCGGTCGAGTTGGTCATCGGTCCACGTCTCGGCCCGGCGGAGCGTGCGGATGTCTTTCAACACACGAATCAGGTCCGGAACCATCGCCGCGACGGTTACCTCGGCGATGCGGTCGGGCATCATCCGCGGCGGGCCAGCCACCGGCAGCGACCGGACGAACGCCTCGAACCCGGCCTCCGACGCCGCCGACCCGCCCACCAGATCGCCGACCTTATGGGTTGGTCCCAGATACACGCTTTTCAGGCGTTCGGCCATCGCGCGGTACGCCCCAATGCGTGCCGCACGAAGCGCCTCCACGCGACCGGTCGCCGTCACGCGCTCCCATCCGACGGGGAACATCTCGGGCAGGTCCTCCAGCGACGCCGACTCCAGATGCTCGAGAACCTCGGACGACGGGTCCCTCGGCGCGCGGCCGCGACCCCCGGCCCGGACGTACCCGTCGACCGCCACGTACCGCAGGTCCGCCAGTTCGCCCGTCTCGTGCTCGCCGGGAGTGTAGAGTTCGGCCACCTTGCGGACCACGGCGTCCACCGGCGCCTCCACGTCCACTTCGGCGACGCCGTCGGAATAGACGCGCGGCTCACCGGCCATCTGCGCCGACCGCAGGAACACCCGCAGGAGCATCTCCTTGTCGCTGCCCGGGCCGAGCGCCCGGCCGACCGTCTTGACGGCCGAGACGCGCGCCGCCAGCACCTTCTCGGTGAGGCGGCTCACGGCATCGACCTGGCCGGCGCGGATCGCCAGCATCCGGGCCTGGTCGGGCGTGCAGCCGTCCGGCTTCGCCGGCGTCACGGCAAGGGCGGCGCAAGAGACCGCCAGGAAAACCGTCACGGTCACGAGGGCATCTCGTGCGTTCGACATGCGCTCAGCCGCTCTTGATTGTCTGTTCGAGGTCCGCAAGTTCCTCGGCCCCAAGGTGGACGCCGATGGTCACGGCCGTATCGAACGATTCGCCGGCATCGAGTTCCGGCATCGCGCCGCGCTGGCGAAGCGCCTCGCGCGGCGGGAACGGGCAGTTCATCGGTTCAACGCCCACGACGTACGTGCCCTGCCCCATCATCTTCCACTCGGCCATCTGCGGCAGCGTCTCGAGGTTCCACGTGACCGACACGGCGAACCCGCCGCCCAAGTCCGGGTTGACGATGGCGGCACGGGCCAGGCCGTCGGCGCCCGCTTTCGGAACGATCTGGTAGACTTGTTCCTCGAACCCCTCGGTGGGCGGCTGGAACTCGCAGTGCCTGTCCTGCGCGGCCGCCGCATGGTCCGTCACCGGGCTGACCGACTCCACATCGACCAGCAGGCGGCTGCTTGGCGAGACGAGCGGCCAGCCGAGGTTCACGTGGTACAGCAGCATGGCCGCGCTGCGCGCGTACCCGGCGTTCGTGATGCGGTCGGCGACCTGGATTGTTCGCGAACCGAGTGCGGTCGTAATCGTGCGCTCCAGGACCAGGGTGGGCCTGAAGACCTCGGCCTCTCGTACTTGACCGCTGATGCGGATGAGGTACTGGTCACCGTGCCAGGCACACTCGACGGCCACCCGCTTGGCCGAGAGGTGCGACGCGCGGCCGTGAAGACCCCACCTCTGGCCGTCCTCGGTATCCGGCGCCCCGAAGTGCCTCAGCCCGCACGTCGTAAGCAGCCCGCCGTGGAACGATCGAAGCCAGCGGAACCCTTCCGGGTCGAAACGCTCGGGCGCCACCGGGCCCGTACTCGATTCCCATGCGAACGGGCGGCCGGCAAGGCGGGCCGAGCCGATGTCCAGGCACCGGTCCGGCAAGACGGTGAACACGAGGCCCGACCCCGTCCAGACGTCGATGCCGCGCATGCCGCGCGCCGGCCCCTCGTCAAAGACGAACGGCCGCGCGCCCGCAACCTGCTCGATGCGACCCACTCGCTCGGCGAGTTCCTCGGGCGTCAACGATTGACCGAACAGGTCAGGCATGGCAACACTCCTTGCGTGACAGCGAACCAAAGGACGGCGCGCGCCGGGCAAGCCCGGCGGCTAACACGGCACAATCGCGCCAACCAGTTGCAGCGGGCTGCTGCAACCCAGGCGCCCGAGCGCCTCGCGCAGCCCTTCGAGGAGTTTCGGCGCGGCCAGGGGGTCCACGAAGTTGGCGGTGCCGACCGCCACGGCGGTGGCGCCGGCCCGGATGAACTCGACGACGTCCTCCGCGAACTGGATGCCGCCCAGGCCGATGATCGGAATCTCGCGCGGCCCGGCCACCTCCTCCCACACGCGGCGGACCATGTACAGGGCCACCGGCTTGATCGCCGGCCCCGACACGCCGCCGATAACGTTCGTCAGGACGGGCCGCCCCGTCCACGGGTCGATCGCCATGCCGCGCAGCGTGTTGATGAGACTGAGGGCCTCGGCCCCGGCATCGACGGCGGCGCGGGCGGTGACGGCGATGTCGGTGATGTTCGGGCTGAGTTTGACGATGAGCGTGGCGCGCGAGACCTTCGCCCGCACGTCCTCGACGAGGCGGCTCAGGATGTTCGGATCGAGGCCGAACTCGATGCCGCCCTCTTTGACGTTCGGGCACGAGACGTTCAGTTCGATCCCCGCCACGCCCGGCGTCGCATCGAGCGCGGCGCACACCTCGAGGTACTCCTCTGGCGTCGAGCCCGCCACGTTCACGATGACCGGCACGTCGCAGGCCGCCAGGGCCGGCAGTTTCTCGTTCAGGAAGACCTCCAGCCCGACGTTCGCCAAGCCGATGGCGTTGATCATGCCGGCGCGGACCTCGGCCAGTCGCGGCGGCGGATGGCCCTCGCGGGCGTCGCGCGTGATGGACTTCGTGACGATCGCCCCGAGCAGTGACAGGTCGTAAAACCGGGCCAGTTCCTCGCCGTAGCCGGCGCAGCCCGATGCCGTTGCGATGGGGTTCTTCATCGCGATACGGCCGACCGCGACGCTGAGGTCGATTTCAGGTGTACTCATGGGCAAATTCTCTCGAACAGCGGACGCGCCGGGCAAGCCCGGCGGCTAACTTACTCCCAAACGATGTCGTGGGCATCGACGACAGGACCGTCCTGGCAGGTCAGCCGATAGGTCCAGCCCTTCTCGCTCGCAGGGTCGCGCATCTTCGCGGCGCACGAGAGGCACACGCCGATGCCGCAGCCCATGAAGCACTCGAGCGACACCTGGCACGGCGCCCCGCGCCGCTCCGCCAGCCGGGCCAGAGCCCGCATCATGCGCTGCGGCCCGCATCCGTACAGGGCGATGGCCTGCTCGTCGCCCACGTTCTTCAGGCGCCGCCGCACGGCCTCGATTGCCGTTCCGTGAAAGCCGGCCGACCCGTCGTCGGTCGAGAGGATCGTTTCCACGTCGATGTCGGGGTCCGCGAAACCAGGGCACGGCGCGACCGCGTCGCCCGTGGCCGGAGGCGTCTCGCGAAACACGACGGGCAGTTCCTCGAATGCGGGCGCGCCGACGATGAGCACGCACGCACGGCCGCGCTCGAGGAACCAGTCCGCCAGGCCGAAGATCGGGGCTACACCGCACCCGCCGCCGACCAGGATGCAGAGGCGGTTGTCGCCGGGCAGCATGAAGTGGTTGCCCAGCGGACCGACGACGTCGATGGGCGTGCCCGGCGGCCGCGCCGCCAGAAACCGCGTGCCGGAGCCGACCTGCCGCACCAGCATCTCCAGCCGCACGTTCGCCCCGCTGCGCAGGACGCGCGAGACGCTCAAGGGGCGCCGGACGAAGGGCCACTTCCTGCGACCGAGTTCCAGGCCGGTGGCAAGCGGCCACTCGCCGCCCTCCTCCCACGGAAGCGTGCGACGTTCCGAGCCGACGGCCGCGCGCGGGTCCGACTCACACAGGATGTTGAGGAACTGGCCCGGCAGGCTTTCCCAGGCGGCCGGGGCCTCGAGGACGAGGCGGACGTAATCGCGGCCGGCCTGCCTTCGCTCAACGAGCGGCAGGTCCAGCCGCTGCGGCGGCGACGTGTCGCGCTGCGCGTTCAGCGATTCAGTAACCATGTTGCGGGTGCCCGTGGCCCGTGGTTTCGGCTCAGCGATTATCGGCCGGCCTGCGGATGATTCAAGGCTTTTCCACGCGCCGCAGCCTCACGCCGTGTGCCGCGGGTCGTTTTCGCTTTACACTCGGGCGCCCGCGACATAGACTGGCCGGCTCACCGCCGGTGCCGGAGGGGGGCAGCGGCTCGCGTGCCGCCGAAGTCATGCCTGAAAACCCATTGCCTGCGCTTGCGCTGGTCAGCCTCGGATGTTCCAAGAACCTCGTGGACGCCGAGCGCATGCTCGCCTGCCTCACCCTCGACGGGTTCGCCGTCACCGCCGACCCGGACGGGGCCGACGTCGCCATCGTCAACACGTGCGGCTTCATCGACCTGGCGCGGGCCGAAAGCGACCAGCACATCGATGCCTTCGAGGAGATGAAACGCGACGGCCGCATCGGCCACGTCGTCGTCGCCGGCTGCATGGCCCAGCGGTACGGGCGCGAAATCCTCCGGCGTCATCCGGACGTGGACGCCGTCGTCGGCCTGGCCGAGCGCGACCGATTGCCCGAGATCTGCCGCCACGTCCTCGGGGCCAAACAGGGCAAGCGGACACGAAAGCGCAGCGGTGCGCGATCGGCCTCCGCCCACGCGCCCCTGGTGCGCGTCGGCCCTGTGGCGTCGGCCGTGCCGGACGACCGCGAGCGGCTGCGCCTGACGCCCCGCCACTATGCGTACCTTCGGATCACGGAAGGCTGCGACAACGGCTGCGCGTACTGTGCTATCCCTGAGATTCGCGGCCCTCTTCGCTCGAAGCCGGCCGAACTGGTCCTGGAAGAGGCCGAGGAACTCGTCGCCGACGGCGCGAAGGAACTGGTGCTCATCGGCCAGGACACCACGGCTTACGGCCGCGAGCGTCCGGAGAGCGGGCGGCACGTCGTGGACCTTCTGGAGGACCTGTGCGAGCGGTCCGGGGCGCGTTGGATCCGCCTGATGTACGCGCATCCGGCGTCGTTTCCGCCGGACCTCATCGCCCGGTTTGCCGCCGGACCGCCGCTGGTGCCGTACGTCGATCTGCCGCTCCAGCACATCACCTCGCGGATATTGGAGAGCATGGGCCGGCACGTGAACCGGGCACAGATTCAGGATCTTATCAACCGCCTGCGCGCCGCGGCGCCCGACATGGCCATCCGCACATCCTTTCTCGTGGGCTACCCCGGCGAGACGGAGGCCGACTTCGAGGAACTATTGAGTTTTGTCGAAAAAGTTCGCTTTGACCACGTCGGCGTATTCGTGTACAGTCTCGAAGACGGTACGCGTGCGGCAGCGCTGCCGGACCGCGTCCCGGTGGAGGTGGCGCGGCAGCGGTGGGAGCGCCTGATGGCAGCGGCCGAGGCGCTCGCGCACGAGGCGGCGGCGCAGCGCGTCGGCGAGACGCTCAGCGTCCTCGTTGACGGCGCCGACGCCGGCGGCCGCCTGGCGGCACGCCACGCGGGTCAGGCGCCCGAGGTGGACAGCGTGGTGCTGCTGCCGCCCGGCGCCGCCGCCGTGGGCGAGTTCTGCACCGTCCGCGTGACCGGTGCCGAGGGGTACGACCTTGTTGCAGACGTGACGAAAGACACCAGCGCATGACTCGCCACATTCCGAACCTGCTGACGCTCACCCGCTTCTTCATGGCGATCGCGTTCTTCATCATCCTGGGCTTCCACGACGCCGAGCGCGACTGGGGTTGGCCCGTTCTGGACGTGGCGTTTGTGGTATTCCTCGTGGCGGTGTGCACCGACATGGTGGACGGGTACCTGGCCCGTCGGCTGGGTCACCAGACGGTCTTCGGCCGCATCGCCGACCCGTTCGTCGATAAGATCATCATCTGCGGCGCGCTCGTATATATGGTCGGCAAGCACTTCCTGGTGCTGGGCGAAGTGGGTTCCGCCCCGGTGAACCTTGCCGGCTGGCAGACGTGGATGGTGGTGCTCATCATCGCGCGGGAACTGCTGGTGACGGGGATGCGCAGTTTCAGCGAGTCGCACGGCATCCCGTTTGCCGCCTCCCAGAGCGGCAAGGTCAAGATGATCCTTCAGTGCACGGCCATCTCGTGGTCCATTTTCTACGTGGCCCACTGGACCGACGGGCCCGCATGGACGGAGGTGGTCCGCGACATCCTCGTCTGGGCGACGACCCTGTTCACGGGCGCGAGCGGCCTGGTGTACGTCAAGCGGGCGTACGATCTGCTTCGCCTGCCGCCCGAGTGAGGGTCATCCTACCGCCGGCGCTATCGGGATAAGAAGCGAATCGTTCGCAGTCGTATGGGCCTGTGGAAGAAAGGGGTTGGATCGTGAAACGTAGCGAGTTGACACGTCGCCGTTTTCTCAAGTCCATCGCGGTGGGCGCCGCCGCCGGGTTTTTCACCTGCCGCGCGTTCGGCCAGGCCAAACCGAAACCGCCGCCCAACCTCGTCTTCATCTTTGCCGACGACCAGTGTTTCAGCACGGTCCATGCCCTGACGAACCCCGAGGTCGAGACGCCTAACCTGGACCGCCTGGTGGCGGGCGGCACGACGTTCACGCACGCCTACAACCAGGGCTCGTGGTCCGGCGCCGTGTGCATCGCCAGCCGCACCATGCTCAACACGGGCCTGTTTCTGTGGCACGCGCGCGACGTCTACAAGACGGCCGACAAGACGTTCCGCGAGCGGGGCCGCCTGTGGTCGCAGTTGATCGAGGCGTGCGGCTACGAGACCTACATGACGGGCAAATGGCACCTGAAGGCCGACGCGAGCAAGGCGTTCACGTACTCGACGCACATACGCGCCGGGATGCCGCGCCAGACCAAGGCGGGATATAACCGCCCCATCGAGGGCAAGCCCGACCCCTGGAAACCGTGGGACACGAAGTTCGGCGGCTACTGGGAAGGCGGCAAACACTGGAGCGAAGTGCTCGGCGACGACGCCGCCGGATTCCTGCAGCAGGCGTCGAAGAAGGACAAGCCGTTCTTCATGTACCTGGCCTTCAACGCGCCGCACGACCCGCGGCAGTCTCCGAAGGCCTATGTCGAGAAGTATCCGCTTGACCATGTGAAAGTGCCTGTGAACTTTCTGCCGGAATACCCGTACAAAGACAAGATAGGCTGCGGCCGGGGCCTGCGCGACGAGAAACTCGCCCCGTTCCCCCGCACCCGGTACGCCGTCAAGGTCAACCGCCAGGAGTACTACGCCATCATCACCCACATGGACGCCCAGGTCGGCCGCATCCTGGCCGCCCTCGAGAAATCCGGCAAGATGGACAACACGTACGTTTTCTTCAGCGCCGACCACGGCCTGGCGGTGGGCCAGCACGGGCTGATGGGCAAGCAAAACCTGTTCGACCACAGCGTGCGGGTGCCGCTGATGGTCAACGGTCCGGGAATCCCGGCGGGACGCAAGAACGACACGCCGGTCTACCTTCAGGACATCATGCCGACGACGCTGGAACTCGCCGGCGCCCGGAAACCCGATCACGTGCAGTTCAACAGCCTGATGCCGCTCATCGACGGACGCCGCAAGACCACCTACGACGCGATCTACGGAGGCTACCTGCAAAGCCAGCGGATGATTACGGCCGGCGGCTACAAACTGCTCCTCTATCCGAACTGCAACAAGGCGCTGCTGTTCAACCTCAAGGAGGACCCGTTGGAGATGACCGACCTGGCGGAGCGGCCGGAGCACAAGATGCGCATCCGCAAACTGATGGCGAGGCTCACCGGGCTTCAGAAAGAGACCGGCGACACGCTCGACCTGAAGGAGTTCTACCCGGAGGCGTTCTGACGACCCGGCTGCGGCGGCGCTTGGCGTCCCACCCGTGACGAGGAAGGGGATATATATGTCGGAATTAGTGATTCCCGAGCGGCTGAACGCGGCCGCCGTCTTTGTCGATACCCACGTGGCCGAGGGCCGCGGCGACGAGGTCGCCATCGTGTGCGGCGAGCGAACCGTCACCTACGGCGACCTGCACGAAGGGGTCAACCGGTTCGGAAACGCCCTCAAGGACCTGGGCGTCCGCATGGAAGAGCGTGTGGCCATCCTCGTGCCGGACACGCCCGAGTTCCCGTTCACCTTCTTCGGGACGATGAAGACCGGCGCGGTGGCCATTCCGATGAACACCCTCCTCATGCCCGCCGACTACGAGTATCTGCTCAACGACAGCCGCGCGCGCGTTCTCGTGGTCCACTCGTCGCTCCTGGACCGCATCACCGCAATCCGCGACAACCTGAAATACCTGGAGCACGTCTTCGTCTCGGGCGAGGAGGTGGAAGGCTACCCGAGCCTCGAAGGCGTCATGGAGAAGGCCTCGCCGAAACTGGCGCCCGCCGACACGAGCAAAGACGATGCCGCGTTCTGGCTGTACAGTTCCGGCACGACGGGCTTTCCGAAAGGGGCGATCCACCTGCACCACGACATGATCGTGGAGGCCGACCTGTACGCGAGAGATATCCTGGGGCTTAAGGCATCTGACGTATGCTTTTCGGTAGCGAAGTTATTCTTCGCCTACGGGCTGGGCAACGGCCTCTATTTCGCCTTGCGCGTCGGGGGCACGAACGTGCTCCTGCCGGGCAGGCCGACGCCCGCGGCGGTCTTCGAGGTCATCGACACGCAGGAGCCGACGGTCTTCTACAGCGTTCCCACGAGTTACGCCGCCCTGCTCCACACCGCCGAGAAAGAGGGGCGGACGAGTTTGGGCAAGGTCCGCATGTGCGTCTCGGCCGGCGAGCCGCTGCCGAAGCCCATCTTCGAGAAGTGGCGCGACCGTTTCGGCGTCGAGATACTCGACGGCATCGGCTCGACCGAAATCCTGCACATCTTCATCTCGAATCGGCCCGGCCGGGCGAAGGCGGGCAGCACGGGCGAGGTCGTCCCCGGCTACGAGGCAAGGATTGTTGACGACGCCGGCGGCGAGATGCCGACCGGCGAGATCGGCAACCTGCTCATCAAAGGCGACAGCATCGCGCTGGGCTACTGGAACAAGCACGAGCAGACCAAGCATACCTTCCTCGGCGAATGGATCGACACCCACGACAAGTTCAAGGTGGACGAAGATGGCTTCTACTGGTACGCCGGCCGCAGCGACGACATGATGAAGGTCAGCGGCATGTCCGTCTGGCCGACCGACGTCGAGGCGATCCTCCAGGAGCATCCGGCCGTTCTCGAGAGCGGCATCGCCGCTGCGCCCGACAACGAGGGACTCATCAAGCCGTACGCCTACATCGTGCTGAAGGACGGACACGACCCGTCGGACGAACTCGCCAGGGAACTCCAGGACTTCGTCAAGAGCAAGACGGCCAAGTACAAGTATCCTCGGTGGGTCCAGTTTGTGGACGCCCTGCCGAAGACAGCCACGGGCAAGATCAAGCGGTTCCGCCTGCGCGAGATGGCGGCCAAGACAACGTCGCAGCAACAGTAGCCCGGGCGGCGGCTACATCCTGAGCAGCGCCGAGCCCCAGACGAAGCCCGACCCGAACGCCACCAGCAGCACCAGGCTCCCCTCGGTCACCATCCCGCTGCGGCGGGCCTGGTCGAAGGCAATCGGCAGGCACGCCGACGCTATGTTGCCGTACTTCTCGACGTTCACGAACACCTTCTCCGGCGGCGCCCCGGTGCGCTCGATGATGGCTTCCAGCATTCGCAGGTTCGCCTGATGGGGAATGAGCACGTCGATGTCGTCCATGGTCAGGCCGTTGACTTCGAGCGACTCCAGCGCCGCCTCCGACATCCTCGCCACGCCGTGTTCGAAGACCGTCCTTCCATCCATTCGGAAGTGGACGCGGCCGGCGTCGATATCGTCTTTGGTAATCGTCTGCATTCGGCCCAGCGCGCTGCCCGGCGCGGCCGTGTAGAGGGCCTTGGCATGGCTGCCGTCGCCGTGAAGGAGGGTCGAGAGGATTCCTTTTTCACCGTCGTCCGACGGTCCGACGACGGCGGCCCCCGCGCCGTCGCCCAGGAGGATGGCGATGTTGCGGCCGTCGTACGACCCGTCCATGCGTTTCGAGAGCACCTCGCTGCACGCGATAAGCACGTGCCGGTAGGTGCCCGCCCGGACGAAGTGGTCGGCGATGGCGAGGCCGTAGATCAGGCCGGCGCACTGCTGGCGTATGTCCATGACGGCGATGCCCGGCAGGTCGAGTTTGGCCTGGAGAAAGAACGCGCACCCCGGATCGGCGTGGTCGGGCGTGATGGTGTTCATGATAAGAAGGTCGATGTCTTTCATGTTGATGCCGGCGTCCTCGACCGCTGCCCGGCACGCCTCGGCCGCCAGGTCCGTCGCGCTGACGTCCGCCTCCGCGTGCCGCCTCTCGCGGACGCCCGTCCGCGTTACGATAAACTCGTCACTGGTCTCCATCATCTTCATGACGTCGAAGTTCGTGACGACCTTCGGCGGCACATAGTGCCCGGTTCCCACGACGCGCGACTGTGGCATGTCAGTCCTCTCAGAAAGGCCTTCAATTGACCTCGGTAAAACTAAAGTCACAGGTGTGGCACGGCTGGCTTGTCCAGCCGTGTATGCTGGATAGCCTGTCCACGGCCGGGCAAGCCGGCCGTGCCACACGCGTTTTCGCCGCCGCACACGCGGTGGGCAAGACTGCCCACCGCGCAAAACCTGTATCGGACCGCTACTTCTCGGGTTCCAGCCCTTCGTGCCGCAGCGACTGCTTGACCAGCAGGCCGCAGTTCTTCTGGAAGAACTCGAGCGGCAACAACTGCGTCTTCTCGTACACGTTCCCGCCCAGTTCTTCGGCAATCTGCCGCACCGACTTGCCCGCTTTTGCCTCATCGACGATGCGCCGGTGATAGGCCTCGGTGGCGGCAATCGCGCCGCCGAAGTAGGCCCGGACGTCCTCGGCCCCCGTGATGACGCCGTTGTGGCTGAGGCACAGGACCTTGGCGCCGAGACCCGCCAGGCGCGTCATCGAATCGAGGTACGCCGCGTAGCCGCTGAAATAGTTCGGCCACCAGGCGTCGTGTTCCGGCATGTAGTAGCCGGTGGCGTCGGAGATGATGAGCACGCCGCCGCCCGGCTCGTGAAAACTCAGGCTGCCGTCGCTGTGCCCCGGTGTTTCCAGAACGGTGAACGCGACGTCGTCTGCGACCGCAATCGCATCCCCCTCCTTGATAATGCGGTCAACGGCGATGCGGTCTTCGGCGAGCGCGTGCGGGTGGTCCTCATCGGTAATCAGCCCGGCCTTCAGCAGCGACCCGGTGAGCGCCTCGTCCACCTGGCGGAACAGCGCGATGGCCTTCCCGGCCGACAGCACGGCGGCCGCCGGCGCCGACGCCAGGACCGTTATGCCGGGGAACATCTCGCGACACAGCGGCACGGCCATCACGTGGTCCGGATGCGCGTGCGTGACGACCAGTTGGGTGATCAAACTCTTCTCGATGCCAAGCATCTCGAGTTGCCGCCGCAGCACGGGACCCATGGCGCCCGTACCGCCTTCAAACAGAGTGCCCTCGCGCTCGCCCTTGCACAGGAAGAGCGGATACGCGTTCGTTCCGAGCATCAGGAGGTTCGGGGCGACCTCGACCGGGGGATCATTCATCAGCATGGCGGTTCTCCTTTCCGGACCCGCTCGGATGCCAGCAGCGCGGCTCCGAATGCGCCGACGTGCTGGGCGTCGGGCGGCACCAGCGCCTCGGCGCCAAACGACTCCTCAACCAACGTTGCCAGAAACGGGTTGTGCGCCACCACGCCGCCCGTCATCACGAGCGTGCCGTCCACCGTGTCCATCTCGAAGATGCGGTTGACGACGCTGCGGAACGCGCCCTTGACGATGTCCTCCACCGCTTCGCCCGCGCGGATGCGCTCGAGGATCTCGGTGGCGGCAAACACGGTGCAGAAACTGCTGAGCGTCACGTCTTTCGTCGACCGCTCGGCCAGGCCGTTCAGGTCCGACAGCGGCAGGTCCAGCCGGTAGGCGATCTCCTCGAGGAAGGCCCCCGTCCCGGCGGCGCACTTGCGGTTCATCTTGAAACTCGTGCGGCGGCCCGCGCCGTCCAGGTGCATGACCTTGCTGTCCTGGGCCCCGATGTCGATGACCGTCATGGCACGGCGGAAGTGGTGCCACGCGCCGCGCCCGTGGCAGGCGATCTCGGTCATGCGCGCGTCGGCCCACGGCACGTTGTCGCGGCCGTAACCGGTGGCAAGCGTCGCGGCGATCTGCTCCCGCGCGAAGCCGGCCTCCGAGAGGGCGTCGGCCAGGCACGCCTCGGCCGTGGCGGTGTAATCGATGCCCGACCGCCGCAGCGCCTTGGCCACCGTCCGGGCGGTCTCGTCCACGATGACCAGTTTCGCGGCGGAAGCGCCTATGTCAACGCCACAGAAGTACGGCATGGTCCGGCTCCGGTCTGCCCCTTACGCTTCGCTTAACTGCTCGACGAACGCCTCGATATTCGTCCGCGTCTGCTCCTCGGAGTACAACCGCAAATCGTTCAAGTCGCCGTTGACCACCAGAAACGGCTTGCCCAACTTCTCGTGGAGTCGCTGCGGCATCTGGTACCGGCTGTTCGAGTTGGCGGGGCAGGTCTTGGCGTCGTGGTACAGGATGCCGTCCACGCTGAACTTCTCGACCATCTGTTCGATGTATTGTTCCTTGCGGTCGTCGCTGCGGCAGATGAAGATGCTGGAGTACGCGCGGGCCATGCTCGCGAACGGATCGTCCGGGTCGAGGTCCTCAAAGACCCAACTGTTGCAGTAGGTGGAGGCCACGACGCAGGTCGCCAGTTCCAGGAACTGTGTGGAGAGCGATTTCAGTTTGCCCCAGATGGGCATTCCCTCCCAGTAGATGCGGAACCGCTCGCCCTCAATCGCCGCAACGCCGCCCGCCACGCGCTCCTTCAACTCCGCCAGCAGCACCTCGTAGTAGTCCACCGCGTCCGGGTGGCCGCGCAGCACCACCGCCGGGCCCATCTGGATGGTTCCGTCGAAGAAGGTAATCGGCGACGGCACGCTCGCCGCCGCATCCAGCACGGCCTTCCACAGGACGGTGCACTGCCTGGACAGGTCGATGACCTCTTTCAGGCGGTCGGGGTCGAGTTTCGCGCCCGCCACCTCTTCGAGCGGTTCGACCAGCGCCTCGGTCTGCCGCGCCACGTCCTGGAGGATACACTCGTCGAGATCGCCGATGGCGCGTGGCGTGTGTATGCCGACGCACGGCACGTCCCACTCGCGTGCGTAGAACTGGAACCAGTCCTTGACGTCGCGGCACTGGTTGGTGTTGAAGACCAGGACATCGGCCTTCGGCGGTCCCGGCAGTTTCATCTTGTGCAGCGGGCTCTCGCCTTTCAGGTACGAGCCGACGTCGCTGGTCAGGTAGGAGCAGATGTCGGGCGAGAATCCGCGGGCGTTGGCCAGGGGAATGAGGTCGGTGGCCATGCGCGTGGCGCCGAGCATGGCCCCGTGGTTCTCGGGGAAGTGCACGTTGAATCCGAGCGCCCGGAGCAGTTCCGCCGGGCCCACGCTCGTGCACCAGGCCGTTTTCACCCCCTGCTCCGCCCCGTGGGCGAGTTCCGTGAAGTACTTCCCCATAACCGCTTTCATCTTCTCCGTGGCCTGGAACTCTTTTCGTTTGGCGGTTTCCGCCATCATCCAACTCCTTCCATCTCTCGCAAAAGGTCGCACGGCAAGAACCGCTCGCCGCATTGCGCTGCCAGTTTCTCCAGGTCCGCCCGGACACGCTCCAGCCCGAGGTCGCGGGCATACTTGAGCACGCCGCCCCGAAAATCGGGGAAACCCATCCCCAGGACGGTCGCCGCGTCGAGGTCCGATTCGCGCTGCGCAATGCCCTCCTCCATCACGTGCAGCGCCTCGCCAACCATCCGCAGGACGAGGCGGCGGGTGATTTCGCCGGCATCGACGTTGCGCGGCGTGCGGCCGGCTTCCTGTTGCACCTGGGCGATGATCTGGACCGTAGCCTCGCTGGGATGCGGCGTGCGGTCGCCCTCTTCGTATCGGTAGACGCCCGACCCGCTCTTCTGGCCCAGATGCCCGCCGTCCACCAGACGGACGGCCACCTGCGACAGCGGCCCGTGACGGGGAAACGCGCGGCTCAAGACCCGGTCGGTCAGCACCAGCACGTCGAGCCCCGCCATGTCGATCAGCGCAAGCGGCCCCATCGGGAAGCCGAACTCGACCATGGCGGCATCAATCGCCGGCGGCCGGGCCCCTTCCTCCAGCAGCTGGAACGCCTCCTTCAGGTACGGGATGAACATCCGGTTCACCAGGAACCCTTCCCGGTTCCCGACCACGACCGGCGTCTTGCGGATGCGCCGGGCAAAGGCAAGGGCGGTCGCAAGGACGGCGGCGGGCGTTGCGTCGCGGCGGATGACCTCCACCAGCGGCATGCGGTGCGCCGGGTTGAAAAAGTGCATGCCGATCAGCCGCTCCGGCCGCTGCATGCCCTCGGCGAGTGCGTCCAGCGAGATCGTCGAGGTGTTCGAGGCGATGATCGTATCGGCGGCACACGTGGCTTCGACGCGGCCGATGACCGTGCGCTTGACCGCGGCGTCCTCGAACACGGCCTCGATGACGAGTCCCGCGTCCGCGATCCGGCGCCACTCGGCCGTCGGCGAGAGAAGGCCGAGCATGCCCGCGGCACGCTCGGGCGCCAACTTGCCCTGGCCGACTCTTCTTTCGATGCTGGTCCGTATCCGCTCCACGCCCCGCCCGAGGGCCGCCATGTCCTCGTCCAGGACCACGACCAGGACGCCGGCAAGGATGAGGGCGTGGGCGATGCCCGTTCCCATCGATCCCATGCCGATAACGGCGGCTTTCGCGATGTCGGCGGGGGGCACGTCGGCGAGGTCGTGCATTCTGCTCGTCTCGCGCGTCGCGAAGAAAAGGTAAATCCTGTTCTGCGCCGCGAGGGTGTCCATGCACTCGGCAAACCCGGTCTGCTCCTTCCCCAGGCCCGCCTGAAACGATTCCTCCAGCCCCGTCCTGACGGCTTCGAGGATCTTGCTCGGCGCGATGATCTCCGGCCGCACGCCCGCCGCCAGTTCTTCCGCCTTCTCGAAGGCGGCGGCGTTGGCCGCAGCGTCGCGCACCTTCCCGGTCAGGCGGCCGGTCCGTCGCGGTTCGGGATCGGACTCAAGCAGTGTCCGGGCGCGAGCGAGCAGTTCCTCGCCGTCGCAGACGGCATCGACCAAGCCGAGGGCGAGGGCCGGGCCAGCGCCGATCGTCTCGCCCGTGAGCAGCATCTTGACGGCGGCGCCGGCGCCGATGAGCCGCGGCAGCCGCTGCGTTCCCCCCGCGCCGGGATTGATGCCCAGGGTGACCTCCGGCATGCTGAACCGCGTGCCGCCCGCGCAAACGCGATAGTGGCAGGCCATGGCCAGTTCCAGCGCGCTTCCCATCATCCGTCCCGCGACGGCCGCCACCACGGGCCTGGCGGAGTCCTCCACGATCTGGAAGGCGTCCTGAAAGACGCGCGACGTCTCGACCGCGTCCTCGGCACGGGTGATGTCGCGGAACAGGCCCACGTCGGCGCCCGCGCTGAAATGGTCGCAGCCGCCCGTGATGATGATTCCCCGCACGCCCGTCTCCTCGTTGGCGCGGCGAATCGCGTCCCGAAGTGCGTCGAGCAGCGGGAAACCAATCCTATTGAGCGGCGGGGAATCGAGGCGAAGCACGCATACGCCGTCGCTTACGCTATAGTCGATCATGCGGGCGTCGCACCCCCGCCTACAGTTCGAGCGTCAGTTTCAAGGAATCCTCGGCACACTCGGCGTACATCTCGAAGGCCTCGGCGGCCTGGTCCCAGGGCATCCGCGGGGTGACCATGGCACCGAGGTCGGCGCTGGCGCCAACGACCATGTCGACGGCGGTCTGGAAGAACGCCCCGCACTCCGGGCCCACGCACGTGATGATCTGTGTCTCGTTGCGGAACGCGGCGTACCACGGGAACTTCTGGTCGTTGTGGTCCGGCATGCCGAAGACGAACAGCCGCCCGCCGTGCCGCACCAGGTACGCCGCCGTCGAGAGGGAGTCAGCCTTTCCGGCGGCATCGACGCAGAAATCGATCATCTCGCCGCCCGTCAGTTCGCGCACCACCTCGACGGAGTCCTCTTTCGAGGCGTCCACGACGGCCGAGGCGCCGAACCGTTTGGCCCACTCCAGCCGCCATGCCAACAGGTCGGTCGCGATAACCTGCTTGGCGCCCATGCGGCCGAGGACGTGTGTCCAGACGAGCCCCATCGGCCCCTGGCCGACGACGGCGCAGCGCTGGTTGATGACGTGGCCGGT
This sequence comes from uncultured Anaerolineales bacterium, assembly GCA_964539385.1. Lineage (GTDB taxonomy): Bacteria > Planctomycetota > Phycisphaerae > FEN-1346 > FEN-1346 > JAUVZF01. The sequence continues at coordinate 108,104 of CAZIJC010000001.1, forward strand.
CCGCGTCAGTGCCCGCAGGACGGTGGCCAGCGGCTGGGCGACGACGAGGGCGGCCACGTCGGGCGGGTCCGGTGGCAGCAGGGCGATGCCGGGCGGCTTGGAGCGGATGAACTCGGCAAAGCCGAAGTAGCCTTCCGGCTGGGCGAGCACCAGCGTGCCGGGCTCCCACCCGTCGCACCGCGACTCGACGATGGTGCCGATGTTCTCGTGCCCGGCCCAGCCGGTCGGGTTCGGGAACTCCAGGTCGCCCCACACGCCCTCGCCCGTGTACTGACCCATGTTGCTGCCGCACAGTGCCACGTGGCTGCACCGGACGAGCACCTCGCCGTCGAGCGGTTCGGGCATGGGCGCGTCGAGGAACTCGATGCGTCTCGGTTCGGCGATGCGGATGGCTCTCATGGTTTTCGCTCCTGCCAAAGAACCCTGAGACTGCTGCGGCGCCGCCGCTGCATCCCGAACAGCATATCGGCCGTCCGCACGCAGGTCAAAGGAAACGACGCCGCCCCCGGCCGACTCGGAAAACGGTGGCATGCCGGGCGGCTTCGACGTAGGGTCGTCAAGCGGCGCCTGCACGCCGGAAAGGAAACCGCGATGCGAGCCGTGATCCAGCGCGTCAGCCAGGCCCGTGTGACCGTCGAAGGCGAGGTGACGGGGGCCATCGAGAACGGCCTGCTCGTCCTTCTCGGCGTGGGCCACGACGACACGGAGGCCGGTGCGCGCGCCCTGGCCGCCAAGATCGCCAAACTCCGCATCTTCGGCGACGAGGCGGGCAAGATGAACCTGTCGGTGCAGGACGTCGGCGGCGGCGTGCTGGCGGTCAGCCAGTTCACCCTCCTGGCCGACACCCGCCGCGGCAACCGTCCGAGTTTTGTCGGCGCCGCACCGCCGGAGGAGGCCAACCACCTCTACGAGGTCTTCTGCGATGCCCTTGCCGCGCTCGGCCTGCCGCCCCAAAAGGGAATTTTCGGCGCCCACATGGACGTGCAACTGACCAACGACGGGCCGGTGACGATCGTGATGGAGATGGAGTGAGAGCACAACGAATAGCATTGCTGGTGTATATGACGATCTTCCTCAGTCTGGTCGACGTGGCCATGGCGGGGAACGTGGAACTGTCCTGCTCGGACGCGGAATTGGTCGAAGGCCAGAGCATTCACTTGCTTCAGTATGCCGAACCAGTGATCCCCAAGGCTTCTGAGTTCCAGCTCATCACCGACGTGCGGGCGAAGTTTGCCGGTGGGAAGTGTCAGTTTCGCGTCAGTCCGGGAATGTATCGCTTTGATGTCTTGTTCAAGAGAAGGGATGGGACGGTTGTCGCGTTGAGCACGGGCAAGCAGGATCTTGCCAGTGACGTGAAGGTTACGCTCAAGGCCCAGGAACCGCGGCCAATCAGCCTGTCCTACAAAGGTGAGGCCATTCCGATTGTCGGAACGCAGTTTCGCGTTCCCGGAACAATGGTTCTCGAAGAGGTCGAGGGTGCATCCCCCAGAGCCATTCTGAGCCCTGGCGCAACCTTCAAGGCGCGTATCATTGCGAGGAAGCAGGGAACAGCACCTTTTCATGCCGTTGTCTGGGCTGACCTCAATGGGAGCAAGCCCACTGTTGAGGTAACGGACGGTTGGCATTCCATCTGCAAGTTCAGGTCCCTTTGCAAGGGAAAGACCGCGGACGCCAAAGCCACGTTCTTCCTTCCCGAAGCTCGCCGGGGCATGAAGGGAACGGGGAACACCATGGCCTACGAAAAACTCTACGAAGGACAGAACCCCGGCGACCTGTTGGTCGTCCCCATGGAACCGAGCCTGATCTTTCTGACCAACCGCCGATTCGTCGAAATGTGGTATACGTACAGGAACGCGTCCGGGGACACGTTGCGATTCACCCGTCGACCGGTCCTGCTCTCCAGGAACCACGTGGTCGAATGGGGAGGCGATCTGCGGCTGACTGCCCATGCCCGTGTCATGATGACGTGGATCAAGAACACCCGTGCCGTCAGTTGGGGCGCTCATCTTGTCAACGCCAGTGGACACCGCCTGAACCTGCCGGAAGATTCGGTGGGGTTGCCGGGCGACACCGCGACCTTCCCGGACGACACCAGCATTGGCTGGAAACAGAAACTGCTGCGCCGCGGCGGCAAGAGCCTGACACTGGGAATCTCAGGACAGGCCCCGAAGAAGAATAGCCGTGGACAGCGGACGGATGTCGATGACTTCCAGTTAGAGGAGTACCTTACGGAGCAGCAATACGCCGAAGCGTATAATCGCCTCCCCCAGGGCCCCATCAAAGGAGTCAACGCTGACGTGAGCGACTTGTTCAAAGTGGAGGTGTCCTACAGGCTGAACGGAACGAACGTTGTCAAGGAGGTGGAGTGCGCCCCCTGGGTGCGGTTCAAGTCCACGCACGTTGATTTCTATGCTCCCCGGGGGATGGGCGACGTCGCTCTCTCTGCCATGGACCGTATCGAGCGCACGTGGTTCTACGGCAGCGCTTACCCGAAAAAGAAGCGGCTGGACCGTGTCACCACACGGTGGACGGGTTGCCGCTGGCAAGGATACTCCGTCGGCGGGGCGCACAGTCATGTGCAGTTGGGCATGTCCACGTTCAGAAGGCGCCACTCCATCTATGGCTCGGACTGGGGGCCGGCTCACGAGTACCTGCATTCGTGGGGATACTCGCACGGGGCAGAGCACAATCGGCAGATCGCACGTCTGCGCAGACACTACCGTGACCATCATATTTTCCTGGCGGATCATCCGGAGTACGAGCCCGAACCGGTTGCGATCGAACTCAACGACAATCCGATCACTATGGCGGAAATCTATGAATCAGCGGTTATCCCATAAGAACCAACGTATCGTGGAATTGTCTGTCGGGCTCCAATCGATCCGACGGTCGGCCCGGGCCTAGCCGTTGCAGAGGGCGCTTCTCGACAAGCGCAGCAGCGTCTACCGCTCCTCCTCCGGCAAGGGACAGGTGCCCAGGGCGGAGGCCACGGTGGGGACGGGGCGGAAGTTGGGGTGGCCCTTGTGTTTGAGGTTCCGCCGCCCGTAGTACGAGCCGTAGTATTGCGAGTTGGAATCGACCCACGTAACCAGCCTGATGAACTCGGCCCGCGAGAGTTTGACGTTGCTGTGCCCTTTCTTGAGGTGAGCGATGAGTTTGCTGGCGTGTGATCCGAGCGACCCCGGCGCAACGAGTGCGACGTTGCCGGTCTTCGGATGATTCTCGCCGATGATCTTGACGAGGCCCCGCTTGAGGATGTTCTCGTAGGAGCGGCTGAAGAGCGCCGTCATCTCGCCCGTGAGGTCGAGGCCCGCTTTGGGCTTGGCGCCGCTGTGGCACTTGACGCAGTGCTTGTCGAGGATAGGCTGAACGTCGGTCGGATAATGCAACGGGCGTGGCCCGGTGTCACCGGGCTGCGGCACGGGCGGGCGCGGCGGATGCGCTGCGGCCATGACGGGGTTGACTTCGGGTGTCAGCCGCTGCACCTCGTGACAACCGATGCAGGATCGCCGCTCGCCCGGCCGAAGGTTCACGAACGTCCGCATCCGCTTCATCTCCATGAAGTTCTCGTCGAGGGCCTCGAAGAAGATGTTCTTGTCGGCCGGAACCGTGAAATGGGCCGAGCCGTCCGCCTCGACCGGCACCACGCCGTGAAGGACCTTCAGGCCCAGGTGAGTCCTCATGCTGACGACGGCGTGTTGCTGGTCGTAGGTGTCGCCGTCCCAGAAGCGGCGGGCGGTCCACGGGCGCGGCACCTGCTCCAGCACACGAAGATACTTCACCGTGCCGGGCCGCACACCGTCGATGCCCACGGTAACGTCGGCCATCAACAGCGTGCCGCGCTTCTCGCGCGACGGCCCCGCTGCCGGCAGGACCGGCGGCCGCCGACGGGGCCTCAGAGGCATCGACATCCAGCAGGAGGTCTGGAGTTCGCGATGGATGAGCACCCGGTTGCCGAACTCGTCCAGCAGGTACAGGCCGTAGGCCGAGACGTCGTTCCACGGGCGGTCGGGATTGTAGGAGACCAGGAAGAACTTCCCCGCCGAAGGGGGCCGCGACGGGTCGGCCAGCGGGTAGGGGTCCATGAAGAGCGGCCCCTTGCTGTCGCGCACCCACCGCCCGTCTCGCGGATGATTGAAGCCCCATTCCTGGCGGACGTCCGTGTCGGGCGTCAGGTACGTCATGGGCACGCGCGAGCGGATCGGGTAGTTTGTGTCGAGCCGCAGGACCGTCCCGACACCCAGCGGCATGTGCGGCCCGCCGATGGCCACGAAGAGGTTGTTGTCGCCCGGGATGGATCGGCCGACGTTGAAGGTGTCGGGGAATGCGACGTCGTTTCCGAAGATCTCGACCGACCCGGTGCCGTCCGGATGCATGGCCCAGAGACACTTGACGCTGACGGCTCCCTTGTCGACGTACTCCCAGCGGGTGTAAAGTACGCGCCCGTCGTTCATGACGGTCGGGGCCGACTCGCTGACGGAACTGTTGGAGAGTTTCTCCATGTGCTTGCCGCCGGCGTCCATCCGGTAAAGCGTGCTGCCCGTAAGGATGTCGCGCCCGTCGCACAGGATGCCGAACTCGCAACGGGTCGAGACGAAACAGATTCCGCCGTCCGGCAGGTAGCACGGGTGCATGTCGTCCGTATGATGCCAGTACCACTTGTGCCACCCCTGACGGTACTTCTTGACGCGCGCCTCCTCGTCGGGCGGGGCGAAGGTCAGTTGACGCAGACCCGTGCCGTCCACACCCACCTCCCAGATGCGGAAGCCCTTGCCGATGGCAGGCTTGTATCCGAAGACCACCCGCTTGCCGTCGAACGAGAGGTCGTACCGCCCGAAGATGCCGTCCTTGAGTGAGGGGACGAGTTCGGTGACCCGGCCGTCCTTCAGCGAAAGCGTGCACAAGTTGCCGCCGAAGTGGCGACACCCGTCGATGAAATCGGTGTAGTAGTGCGACGACTGCAAGGTCTGGCGTTTGACAAACAGGAGTTTCTCGACCTCCAGGAGGGGGTTCTCGGTGACAAGGGCCTCGCGGCGGAGTTGCTCGACCTCCTCGACCGTCCGGGCAAGATCGACCGACGGCCCGGCCCCCTGCTCCACGGAACGGGTCAGCGTGCGGGCGATGGCATCGATCCGGTCCAGCAGCGTGCGGCCCCTGGGGTAATCCTCGCCGCACGTCTCCACCAGGCTGGAAACCGCAGCGCGCAGGCCGCTGAGGTTCAGGTCGCCGATGCGTGCGAGGGCTTCGGCGATGCGGCGCGAACGGAGGTAGAGCGTTCGCACCTGCGCCAGGCCCGTCCGGTCCTTCACGTTGGCGGCGGCCTGCTTCGCCTCGGCCGCGAGCGTCGGTACGCGGTGCGAGGCCCGGACGTACTGCGCCGCCAGGGCGGCGGCGTCGGCGGCCCGGTCCCAGATACGGTCTTCGCGTTCCCAGGCGATCTCGCGGCGTGAGGTTTCGTCGCGGAAGTCGCGCTCGACGAAACTCCAAAGGGTATCGCGCCGGTCGGTTCCGCCTCCCGGCGGCCGCAGGCTCTGCCGGCCGTTGAGGCGGACGGCCTTGCCGACCCTGCCCGCGACGAGGTTCTTCGACCCCACGACGACGTCGTTGCCGTTGCCGGAGGCGTCAAGGCCGCCCGCGTCGAACGGCCAACAGGCGATGATCGAGTCGGCCTTGGTGGGCTGCGGTCTCGCGAAATGGCCCCGGATCTCGTCCGCCGACAGTTCCCGGGCGTAAACGCGCACGTCGTCCAGGTCGCCGTTGAAGCCCTGGGGGAAGTTCGTCGAGGCGTAGCCGATCTTCGGCACGTGGCCGCGCCCGTCGGGGCCGAACGCCAGATCGCCGGTCACGTCGAGACGCCCGTCGATGTACAGCCGCAACTTGTCGCTGCGTGTGACCGCCACGTGGTGCCACTTGCCGTCGGCGACGCTCCGCTTCGACGTCACACACCCCACCATTCCGACGTCGTAGCACAGTTTGCCGTCGCGGATGAAGAAGGCCTTGCTCTGCGGCGCCCACTTGCCCTTGGCCGGCGCCTTGGCGAGGATGGTGCCGCCGGCGGCCGTGCGGACCCACGCCATGACGGCGAACTCGGCGCGACCGAAGTCCGGCAGCGGCGTCCTGCGTGCGGCCGTCTTATCCTGGTTGGCCAGCGCTTCGCGCGACGCGAGGAGCGTCTCGTGCCACGTGGCCTTCTTGGCGTAGTAAGGCGGATCGGCCGCCCGCACACCGGCAGCGGCCAGCAGCACACACGCCGTCAGCATCCCTACGCGTGTCATCCGGATCGTACCTCCGTACGGCCGCCGTCCCCTCGGCCGGCCGCGCCGGCTCGGGCCATGGCCACGCAAGCATGGGTACGGGCCTGGCGTCGGCATTCTCAGGGTCGCCTTAATCCTAAACACGATGCGACCTTCCCGCCAGGCCGCTGGCCGGAGGGGAAAACCGCGGGTCAGGGCCATCTTTCGCGCCAAAGCGACCGGGGGACGCTCCCAACGGTCGCCCGGTTAAACAGACGAGACGACCGGCGGCTTCGTCCGAAATCCCCTCAAGTATAGCGCACCGGCCGCAGAAAGGGAATAACCGTCCCGACGCGCGGGATGCCGGGGCTTCAGGGTTCAACCGCCTCCCAACCACCTTCGAGAAGACCGCAGACCAGTGCCCGGGTACTGAGTCCAGGAAAAGCACTGGCGCCAGGTACGCCAGATTCGGGTGCCACGGCTTGCTTGCAATCCGTGCCAGACGGGGTCGGCCGATTTCCGGCGGTTTCCTCTGCATGCCGCGGGGCACGTCTGCCGATATAATGAACTGCCCCCGGCACGGGAGCCGGGGTGCATGTTCTCAGACGTCCGAGGAGGAATGCACGCAAGAGACACGGGCGGACGGCTCCAGGCACGGCCGGCGGCACGTAGCCGTTGCGACGAGATCGCCGCGACAGCGGCCGAACGGATGTGGGCAAATGGTGCACCACCAACGCAGATTGATAGATATCATCGACAAGATGTGCGCGGGGGAGGACGTGTTCTTTCATTCGGTGCGCCTCGCCAGCGACATCATGACCACGACCGTAAAGACCCTGATGTTGGACGACACGCTGGAGGCGTGTCTTGACTTCATCAGGGACAACCATTGCAGGCACATTCCCATCGTGGACACCCCCACCGGAGACGAGAGCAAGCCGTACTTCGTCGGTGTGGTCTCGCAACGCGACGTGTTTCGGCAGATTTCCCCGTACCTGGGAAAACTCGGCGAGGGAGAGGCGGACCAGAAGGCGCTGCGCCAGCCGGTGACGCAGATCGTGACAAGAGGCCGCGAGGCGCTCTCTCCCGACACGCCGATAACCACCGTCCTGGCAGCTATGCTCGATCAGCACGTGGATATAATGCCGGTTGTCTCAGGTGACGACCTTGTGGGACTGATCACGACCAGCGACGTGGTCAAGGTCTTCGTCAGGCTCGGCGCCATACGCAGACTGTGCCGAGAGGCAGCGGGCAAGCCGCGTCTGATTGACCTCGTCTCGGCAAAGACCGGAGGAGGGGCCGCGTACTTCTCAACGGTCTTCCGCACGGTTCACGATATCATGACAGAAGCGCCCAGATGCTTGACGGCTCAAGACAGCCTCGGGGCCGCCATCGAGTTGATGTGTGGGGGCAAACTGAGACACCTGCCTATCGTGGACTCAAAGGGGAAACTGGTGGGCATCGTCTCCGACCGGGACGTTCTGCGCCATCTGCCGTCGTCACGCAGGCCGCGCGCCGAGCGATCCGGCGAGGAGCGGTTTGCGGTTGACCCCGACGAGCAGAAACTGGCGCTGTCCCTCGGACGCATCATGACCCCGGACGTCGTCCATGTGCAGCCCGACTGCACGGTCTACGACGCCGCGCAGATGCTGCACGAGATGCGGATCAGTGGCCTGCCCGTCGTGGGCGAGGCCAAGCACGTTCGCGGCATCCTGACGACGTCCGATCTGATTCGGGCCTTGCTGGCCGCCTACAGGCTGGCCGACCGCGAAGGCGCGGACGCGAAACGCCGTGCGACGGAGGGCATCGGAGTCGCGTGAGGAGTATACCCGCGCCCCCCACCGCAGACAGGAACCGCTTCGGCGCGGCGGATGTCTACCCGACAGGTCGAGCAACGGGACGCGCCGCGGGGCGTTTCCGCTAACCGCCGCCCACGGCCGGGAAGATCGAGAGCACATCGCCTGAGGCAAGCAGTTGATCGAGCCTCGAATAGCGGCCATTGACCAGCGGCAGCGCCACGGCCTCGGCCGGAACGTCGGCCTCCCACAGCACGTCGCGCAGACAAGCCCGTGCCGAAAGGTCCATGGTGCGCTTCTTGAAGCGGCCGAGGCGGAGCGTCGCGAACAGACGGACTTCCACTTGCATACCGGCACACCACCTTTCGCGGTCGCCGCAGCGGCTACGTCAGGGCAAGTTCAGCCAGCCTCTCCCCGGTCGGCACGCCGTCCTCGCTCCAGCCGCGCTCCTTGTAGTACTGCGGCAGCAGTTCGCCGAGATGGTGGACGTGGCCCTTGGACGGGCCTTCGGAAATCGGCTCAGAGAGCAGACGTTTCGGCAGCGTGTCCTGGTCGGGGCCGACGCCGGCCTTCAGGTTGAACATCCGTTCGAGGTTCCAGATTCGCTCGCCGGCCCTTACCAGTTCGTCCGAAGTCAACGTGCCGCCGACGGTGGCGTTGAAGATGTCGCGGTAGTCGTCGGCGCCGAGGGCGAACGACGTGAACAGGCACAGCCCGAGCGAGTCGATCACCGCCGTCAGGTCCTGGAACCCTTTGCACCAGACGGCCTTGCCCTCGAGGCTGAGGGGATCGAGTTTTTCCGGCACGCCGAGGACCTCCGGCGAGATCATGTACCCGCGGACGTGGCACCCGCCGCGGTTGCTCGTGGCGTACTGGAGTCCCTGGCCCTGGACGCCGCGCGGATCGTAGGCGGGCAGTTCCTGTTTCTTGACCGACATCGACAGTTCCGGCGCCCCGTACATCTCGGCAAAGCGGTAGGAGCCCCGGGCCAGTTTGGCGCCGAGTCCCTCGCCGGCGCCCATCTTGCGGGTCCACTCGACGACGGCCTCGCCGGAGCCGAACTCCAGGGGCGGCCCGTCCACGTCCTCGTCCTTCAGGATGCCCTTCTGGTAGAGTTCCATGGCGCAGGCGATGGTCGCGCCGGCGCTGATCGTATCGAGGCCGTACTCGTTGCACCACTTGTTGGCCTTGATGACCGCCGCCAGGTCCGTCACGCCGCAGTCGGCCGTGTAGGCCCAGATCGTCTCGTACTCCGGGCCGGCGCCTTCGACGCCGTCCACCTCGCAGTACCGGCCGCACGCGATGGGGCAACGGTAGCAGACGTCCTTGCCGGTCAGGTACTTCTCGGCCAGTGCCTCGCCGGAGACCTGGTCGGCCGCCTCGAAATAGGACTTCTGAAAGTTCTCGGTCGGGTAGACGCCGCTCTCGTTGATGATATTCACGAGGACGGCCGTGCCGTAGGTCGGCAGGCCCTGGCCGGTGATTGCGTTCTCCTTGAGCCGCGCGACGTGGCTCTTAGCGAGTTCGGCGGCCTTGCCGGGCTCGGCCGGTTCAACCACCCCCGTCCCTCGGACGACGATGGCCTTGAGGTTCTTGCTTCCCATGACGGCCCCGACTCCGCTGCGTCCGGCCGCGCGGTACTTGTCGTTTATGACGGCGGCGATGGGGCTCAAGCGCTCACCGGCCGGGCCGATCACCAGAACGCGGGCCTTCGGGTCGCCGAACGCCTCGAGCAGCGCGTCGGTCGTCTCGCCGACGAGTTTGCCCCAGCAGTCGGCGGCGTCGTGGATCCGGACCTCGGCGTCGCGGATGGTAATGGTGGACGGCCGGGGCGCCTTGCCTTCGAGGATAAGCACGTCGTAGCCGGCGAACTTCAGTTCCGGGCCCCAGTAGCCGCCCGAGTTGCTGCACGCCACCGTGCCGGTCAGCGGGCTCTTCGTGACGACCATGTACCGGCCCGAGGCCGGCTCGCGTGTGCCCGTGACCGGCCCGGTCGCGATAATCAACTTGTTGGCCGGCGAGAGGGCATCGATCTGCGGGTCGATCTCGCGGGTGAGGTACCAGGTGCCCAGGCCGCGTCCTCCGATGAACTTCCTGGCGATGTCCAGGTCGATCACCTCGGTGGAAATCTCGCCGGAAGTCAGATTGATTCGAAGGAGTTTGCCGCAGTATCCGCCCATGAATTCGCCTCCCGACAGGGTCCAGCGCGTGCCGCTGCACGTTCGCACCGATACAATTCATCGTCTGCGGGTCCGGCGACGGTGTCAAGCGAATTGCAGCGCGCGATCGGTCTCGGGCGGCCGCCGGGAGGGGAGAAGAAATGACGGGCACGCCCTCAAGAGGGTGGCGCCCCGCCGGCAAAAAAACCTTCTGACACGGCCACGAAACCCGTACACTCTCAGTGAGGAAGCGAAGAGGGAAACGCCTTGGCAGCCGACCACCTCACAATCCACGACCGACCGCACCTGGAGAACCCGCGCATGCTCCTCGGCTTCTCCGGCTGGATGGACGGCGGCGAGGTGGCCACCGGCACGGTGCGGCACCTGGTCGAGGCGGTCGGCGCCGCCCGGATAGCCGAGATCGAGCCCGAGGGCTTCTACATCTACAACCTGCCCGGGCCGATGGAGGTCTCGGCGCTGTTCCGCCCGCACACCGTCATCGCCGACGGCCTGGTGGCCACGTGCGAGTTCCCCGAGAACGTCTTCCACGCGGACGAGGCGACCGGCCTCATCCTGTTTGGCGGCAAGGAACCCAACCTCAACTGGGAAGACTTCGCCGACTGCATCTTCACGCTCGCCTCGGAACTGGCCGTCGAGATGATCTACTTCATCGGCAGTTACGCCGGCGTGGTGCCCCACACGCGCGACCCGCGGCTGTACTGTTCGGTGTCGGAGGCGGGCCTGAAGGCGATCCTGGAACCGCACGGCCTGGGGTTCTCGAACTACGAGGGGCCGGCCGGCATCTCGACCTACCTGACCCGCCTCGCCGGCGAGAAAGGCCTCCCGATGGCCGCCATCGTCGCCGAGATCCCCGCCTACATCCACGGCCCCAACCCGCGCTGCATCGAGGCGGTCACTCGGCGGACGGCCGCCATCCTCGGCCTCAGTATCAACCTGGACGACCTCCGGTCCACCACCGACGGGTTCGAGGACAAGGTCAACGAGGCGGTCGGCGAGAGGCCGGAACTGGCCGAGATGATCCACAAAATGGAGTCCGCCTACGACAGCCAACTGTTCGAAACCCAAATGAGCGACCTCAAGGAGTGGCTCGAGGAGAAGGGGATCCGACTCGACTGACGCCCACATGCAACCCATTAGGAGAACCAAACCATGAGACAGATTGCAACCGCCGTACTGATAACGCTGTGCCTGTTGACTGTCGCCCTCGCCGCCCCGCCGCCAGGCGAGGGATGGAAGAGCCTCTTCAACGGCAAGGACATGACCGGCTGGAAGGTGCCCCAAGGCGACAACGGCCACTGGAAGGTCGTTGACTCCTGTCTCGACTACGACGCCGCCTCCGAGGCCAAGGGCAACAAGAACCTCAGCACCGAGGAATCGTTCGGCGACTTCGTCCTGACCATCGACTGGCGGCTCAAGAAGACGAGCGGCCTGTACGCCATGCCCATCATCCTGCCCGACGGGTCGCTGAAGAAAGACTCCAGCGGCAAGGTCATCAAGACGCCCACGCCGAACGCCGACTCCGGCATCTTCCTGCGCGGCGTGGGCAAGGCGCAGATCAACATCTGGTGCTGGCCGTGCGGGTCGGGCGAACTCTGGGGTTACCGCAACGACAAGAGCCAGCCGCCCGAGGTCCGCGCCGCCTGCGTGCCCAAGGTCAAGGCCGACAACCCGGTCGGCCAGTGGAACACCTTCGTCATCACACTCCGGGGCGAGACGCTGACCGTTGAACTCAACGGCAAGACGGTCATCGACAAGGCCCGGCTGCCGGGCCTGCCGCCGAAAGGCCCCTTCGTTCTCCAGCATCACGGCGGCCTGAACAGAAAGACCGGCAAGTACAGCCCGGCCTCCAGCCTCATCCAGTTCCGCAACATCTACATCAAGGAACTGAAGTAGGCCGACGGACACGGCCCGGTTAACCCGCGCGGCACGCACAACACGAAGGATCCCGCGATGCGCCAACCCACGACGATCACGCTGCTTGCCGCCGCCCTTGCCGCCCTCGCGATTCCGGTACGGGCCGCTCACCCGAACGCCGTCGCCGACGAGGTCCTGGCCGAGGCCGGCGTCGCCGGCGGCCTGTGCGTCCACGTCGGCTGCGGCGACGGAGCCCTGACGGCCGCCCTGTCGGGCGGCGGCCGGTTCCTCGTCCACGGCCTGGGCGCCGACGCCGACGCCGTCGCCAGGGCCCAGCGACACATCCGCTCGCGCGGCATCTACGGCCAGGTCTGGGCCGAGCACCGCACCGACCCCGAACTCCCTTACACCGAGAACCTCGTGAACCTGCTCGTTGCCTGCGACGCGGCCGTCGCGACGGTCCCACTCGCCGAGATCGCCCGCGTCCTCGTTCCAAACGGCGTCGCGATGCTCGACGCCGGGAAACCCTCGGGCGCCGACGCCCTCCTGCGGCGCGTTGCCGACGCCGGTCTGCCCGGCGCCGACGTCGTCCGGCGCGCCGGCACGTGGGTCCGCTGGCGCAAACCCCGCCCCGCGGGCATGGGCGAGTGGGGCCACCCGCGCCACGGCCCAAGCGGCAACGCCGTCTCGACCGACAGCCTCACCGGGCCGCCGCGGCGCGTCCGCTGGGTCGCCGGCCCGATGCACGAAGCCAGCAACCTGGTCACCGCCGGCGGACGCCTCTTCCACGCCGGCATCCTCGCCCGCGACGCCTTCAACGGGCTCCGCCTCTGGCACCGGGCCATCGAACCGACACCCATGCGCCTGGGCTATCCCGCCCGCGCCGTCGAGGGCAGCGTGAGGCCGGTGGCCGACCGAGACAGGCTCTACGTCTTCACGGACGGGAAACTTCAGGCCCTCGATGCCGCCACGGGCAAGACCGTCACCGTCTACGATGCCGCCGCCGCGCCGTTGCATGTTCTGTACGAGCGCGGCATGCTCATCGCCGTCGGCAAGGACGCGATCCGGGCGCTCGACGCCGCCGGCGGGCAACTCCGCTGGACGCACAAGGCCGCCGAGCCCGCCTCCGTCGTCGCGGACGACGGCGGCGTCTTCTTCCTCGAAGGGAACCCGCGGCGCGGCCAGAAGCGCGCCGTCGTGCGGCTCGACCTCGCCTCCGGCAGGCAACAGTGGCGCCGGTCCGAATACGACTGGGCCCTGCGCGTCCGACGACTATCCTGCGGAAACGGCCTGCTGGTCTGCGAGGTCTCGACCTACAACAACGACCGGTCCGGCAACGCCATCCACGTCCTCTCGGCCGCCACCGGCAAGACGGTCTGGAACCGGCCCTACGAGCCCGGCATGAGCCACTACATGCAGGCACGGGCCGTGCTGACCGCCGGCCTCATCTGGGTTCTCAACAAGAACGCCTGGGAGGGCCTCGACCCGAAGACCGGCTCCACCCTCAAGCGGTGGACCGCCGGGACGGGCCACTGTTTTCCGCCCGTCGCCACCCCCCACTACCTCATCGCCGGCGAGATGAACCTGACGCACGTCGACACCGGCCGCATGGACGCCAACCGCATCACGAAGGGCTTCTGCGGGCGCGACGCCGGCTTCATCCCGGCCAACGGCCTCATCTACTGCGCCCCGAAACACTGCGCCTGCTGGCCCATGCTGAACGGGTACACGGCCCTCGCCCCCGCCGCCGGCGGCGAGGCCCCGGCCGAAGACAGCCAACCCCTCCTCGAAGCCGGGCCCGCCGCCGGCTGCGCCCGGCCCGAGGCGCCGCCGAAGGGCGACGAGTGGCCGTGCTACCGGGCCGGGGCCTGGCGAAGCGGCAGCACCGCCGCGTCTGTCCCCGCCGACCTCGACGTCCTCTGGACCGCCTCGCTCGGCCCCCGGCCCAACGTCCGCCTGCCGGCCGACTGGAAAGACAACCCGTACGTGCGCGGCCCCGTCACGCCGCCCGTGATCGCCGACGGCCTCGTGGTTGTGGCCCAAGGCGACAGGCACCGGGTCGTTGCGCTCGACGCGCGGACCGGCGCGCCGCGCTGGCACGTCACCGTCAACGGCCGCATCGACACACCGCCCACGCTCCACCGCGGCCTGTGCCTGTTCGGGACGCGCACCGGGTGGGTCTATGCCCTTCGTGCCGCCGACGGCCGTTTGGCGTGGCGGCTGCGGGTGGCGCCGCGCGACCGGCGGATCGTCTCGTTCGGCCAACTGGAATCGCCGTGGCCCGTGCCGGGCAGCGTTCTTGTGTCCGGCGGCACCGCGTACGTCGTGGCAGGCCGACATCCCCTGGCCGACGGCGGCGTCCGCGTCCTGGCCGTGGACCCCGCCACGGGCAAGACCCGCTGGACCAGCCGCATCACCAACCTGCCCATGAAGCACTTCTACGGCGGCGCGGGGCTCGAGTTCGACGCGTTCGACCTGCTGGTCGCCGAGGCCGCCAAGCCGACTGCCAACGCCGGGCCTGCCCCCACACCGGGCGACCGTCCCGACTTCATCACGATGTCGCGTTGGCGGATCGACCCCGCGACCGGCCGCGCTCAGATCGCCTGGAAGAGCGGATTTGGATACTACCGCGCGGCGCGCGGTGGGGTGATGGCACCGCGCGGACTGTGGACGTACGGGCCGCGCATGGACTACATCCCCTCGGGACCGCAGCCCGGCAAACCCGACTACGTACGCACGCGGCCGCGGCCACTGATGGTCTTCCGGGGGACGATGCTGCTGGCATCGAGTGACGACCGGCGGGCGCTTTTCCGCAAGGACTTTTCCCCCGGCAAGGCGGCGGCTTTCAACGACGAGTGGTTCAACCAGCGCCATGTTCCGCGCGGCAACAAGCCAGGAGACAAGGACCGAAGCGCGCGGCTGGCCCACGGCGCGCGGTGGACGCTCGACGTCTTCGGCGGCAAGCAAGGCGGCATCGCGGCACTCGTACTGACAGGCAAGACGGCGTTCGCAGCCGGCCGGGACGGCGGCCTGTGCGCCGTGGATGCCGACGGCGGCCGGCGACTCGCCTCCCGCGACCTGCCATCGCCCGTCTGGGACGGGATGGCGGCCGCCTACGCGGCGCTGTATGTCTCGACGGCCGACGGCCGCGTCATCTGCCTCGGCAGGAAGTAGGCCGGGCGCCGGCCGCCGGTCGAGCGGGTACTGCACAAGAGGGAACCGGATGCTGTCCGGGCGCCGCGTGCGCGTCTTTGTGACCACTTTGCCGAGGTCCTTCTCCGGCACCGTTCACAGAACCTCTGCGATTACCCCGCGTGAATTCCCCCAAGGACCTCAACCATCCGGCTCGGCTTCCACCACGTAATCGGCGGCGTCGCGGACGCTGGGGTCGCTCGGACACACGGCGACACCACGCAGACCTCACGGGCGTCGCGCTCGGGCTGCTTGGCAAAACCACGGACGTGGATGCGTGTCGGCGTGATCCGCACGAGCGCGTATGCGTTGTTCTCAGTCCCCGGCCCCTCGACCATCGCTCGCATGGTCACGTAATGGATGCCGCCGATCCTCGTGTACCCGCCCTTGTGATCGTGCCCGCTGAAAACGGCGCGGACCTTGTCGGACTTTTCGAGCACCCGACGAACCTCCGCAGCATTCTGCACGGTGTGGACATTCGTGTCCTCGTCCAGGCGTTGGTGCACGAAAACCACGGTCGGCTTCTTCGTTGCCCTCAGATCGCTCGCCAACCACTTCAGTTCGCCCGGGGGCACGAGCGATTCGCTCCACTTGAAATTCCCCGGCGCATAGGACCTGCCGTCCTTGCGGTAACAGGCATCGAGCACGATGAAGTGGAACGGCCCCGCGTCGAACGCGTAGTGTGGCGCCGCGCCGCCTGTCCCTGAAAGGAACTGGTCCTTCGTCAGCGTGGCCACGTCATGGTTGCCGATGACGTGGTGTCGCTGCCCCTTGAAGCCGCGATAGATGCCTTCGATACGGTGCAGGTAGGCCTTCTCGGTCGCCACATCCTTGCCCTTGTCCACGAAATCGCCGAGGACAATTGCCAGCGCCGGCTTCTCGGCGTTCATGGTCCTGACGAACTCCTCCAGTTTCGCCGCCGAGTCGCGGTAGTGCCGGCTGCCCCTGGCATCGCGGTTGGCGTAGTGCGCGTCCGTGAAGACGCCGATGGTGATATCCTCGTCACCGCTTGCCGCACCGAGCGCCATCCGGCCAACAGCGCCAACGCCGACGGCAACCGCCCCCGCCCGCAGGAACTGCCTCCGCGACACCTGTCCGAGGCTCCTCCTCTCGGCATCAGCCATCCCACTGCCCTCCTCGACCCAAGATCACTCGACTGCCGCCTCCGCCATCGCCAGGACGTTTTCGGGCGGCACGTTCGGC
The DNA here is from genome assembly GCA_964539385.1 of uncultured Anaerolineales bacterium. GTDB lineage: Bacteria > Planctomycetota > Phycisphaerae > FEN-1346 > FEN-1346 > JAUVZF01. Next base: position 124,562 of record CAZIJC010000001.1, read on the forward strand.
AGCAGCGCCTCGTGGCTGGGGCTGACGATCAGGCACGGGCCCAGCAGGTCCTTGACGCGCCGCACGTCGGCCTTCACCTCGTCGGGCGTGCCGCGCACGAGCAGCCGCTGCGTGTCGATGCCGCCGACGAACGCGATGCGGCCCTTGAAGTCGCGGGCCAGCGTCTCGGCGTCCATGTTCCGCGCCCGGGCCTGGAGCGGATGCAGACCGTCCACGCCGGCCTCGATCAGCCGCTCGATGACGCCGTGAATCGCCCCGCACGAATGCAGGATAACCTGGCAGGCGTGCGCGTGGCCCTGGTCGGTGAACCGCTTGAACCACGGCATGATGTACCGGTCGAAGTGCTCGGGGCTGCAAATCAGATCGACTTGCGTGCCGAAGTCGTTGCCGAAGAAGAACCCGTCGATGAGGTCCCCCGCCTTCTCAAACAGCCGCTCGTTCGCCTCCAGGTAGAACTCGCAGACGTGCCGCGTGACCGCATCGACGATCTCGGGGTGGGTGTACATCTTGATCATGTAACTCTCCATCCCGAAGAGGTCCATGACGTTGTGGTAGAATGGGCACCACATGCCGCCCGCGCGGTACACGTCGCCCGCCTCGCGCATGGCCGCCAGACACGGCTCGAAGTCCAGAAAATCCGGGTTCGGCCACTCGTAGTCCTCGACCTGCTGAAGGTTTTCGCAGTCGGCCAGGGCGCCGACGTCGCCGGTCTGTTGCCGGCCGAGAAGCGACGGGAACATCTCCCGCCCGTCGGGGTGCCGGTAGGCGCCCGGGAACGACGCGGGGTCGAACCACCGGTAGTCGTCGTTCAGGCGGCGGCGGAGCGCCTCCTGGTCGGCGGCGCCAAAGTAGTCGAGGTAAATCGGCCACGTGTCGTCGTGCGGATTGCCGAGCCAGAAGCCGCAACGGTCGGCCGCCTCGCCGGCGATGATCGTCCGGATTCGCTCGCGGCTGTTCATCGTCAGGATCCCCAACCTTCCCGCGCCGACCGTATCCTACCACACGTGTTGGCTGCACCTCAAGAAGGTGGCAGGCTTGCAGTGTGCCACGGATGGCTTGTCCATCGGTGCCGACCGATGACCCGAAACAACGGGCTTCGCAGCGGGTTAAAAACCGTACCACACGCAAACCCCGTGTGGTATGTTTGGGCGTCCAACGCCACCGTTCGGGAAGGATCGCCGCATGACAGGCCACGTCGCTTTTGCACTTGCCGCCTGCCTGCTCTTCCCCGCCGGCGGTGCCGGCGCCGCCGAGCCAATCGCCACCATCACCGTGGAGGCTGGTAAGCACGAGCGCAGCGATACACCCCTGTCTGTCCCTATAGCCGGTCTGTTCCGGGACCCCGCACCGCTATGGTTCGAAGAGACAACGGTCGGCAAGGAGGCCGACATGCCCTGCCAAGTCGAGCCGGGCACGCCGCCACGCCTCTGCTTTATCCTGGCAGGACGGACGCCGGCGGGCACGGCGCGGACGTTCCGCGTATGGCCGATCGAGAAGACGTACCCCGGCGCTGGCCGTGCCGCCATCGGCACGACCGACGGCCGGCTCAGCGTAACCGTCCGCGGCAAGCGGGTTCTGCAGTATCACACCGCAATGGTCACACCCCCGGACGGCATCGCGAAGTCATACGCTCGCAACGCCTACATCCATCCGGCCTGGACGCCGTCGGGCGCGGTCGTGACCGACGACTTCCCGTCCGACCACAAGCACCAGCGCGGCATCTGGCTGGCGTGGACCAAGACCCAGTTCGAGGGCCGCCACCCCGACTGGTGGAACATGAAGGGGGCCGCCATTCGCTTTACCAAGATGGGCCCCACGGTCAGCGGGCCCGTCTTTGCCTCGTTCCAACCGCATCACGCCCATCTCGACCTGGCCGCCCCCGGGGGCGAGAAGGCCGTTCTGAATGAAGTCTGGCTCGTCCGCGTCTGGAACGTCGGCGGACCGAAGGCCGGGTACTGGCTGTGGGACATGGTCAGCACGCAGCGGTGCGCGTCGGACAGTCCGCTGAGGTTGCCGAAGTACTTCTACGGCGGCCAGGGGTTTCGCGGCAGCCGCCAGTGGGCC
>CAZIJC010000002.1:0-83858 GCA_964539385.1 uncultured Anaerolineales bacterium
CTACTGCATGAGCAGTACGCTCGTGACCATGATGCTCGACGGACTCACCCGAAAGCACCAATTGAACCTGCGCAACGGAGACCGCGGTTCGTGAATGCGAACGTAGGCTTTGGCAATCGTGCCGGCGCCGGCAGCCCCCCGGCTTGCGGCCGTCACGGCAAGGCGGGCCAAACGGCGGCTGCCCGTTCTCGACTGGTTATCGCCGAATCGCCGACCGAACGGCAGATCCTGCGATTGTACAAAGAGTATATGAACGGGGCGGAGAGCCTGTTGCACAAATCCCCGGCGCCGCCGCTGGTTGCGGAAGGAGCAAGTTATGAACCGACGTGATTTCCTCAAGACCATGGCGGGACTCGGCGCGGCTGCGATGGTCGTGCCGGGTTGGACCGGGAAGGCTCGCGGTGCGGCAACGTCGCAGCCGGCAGGCAAGCCCAACTTCGTTATCCTCTTCACCGACGACCAGGGCTACGGCGACGTGGGGTGTTTCGGGTCGGAGACGATTCGGACGCCCCGGCTGGACCGCCTCGCGAAGGAAGGCCTGAGACTGACGAGTTTCTACTCCCAGCCGGTGTGCGGCCCCGCCCGCTGCGCGCTGATGACGGGCTGCTACCCGCCCCGCGTGGCCAGGCAGACCGGCGGATGGTCGCTCTCGACCGACGAGGTCACCGTGGCCGAGGTGCTCAAGCAGGCCGCCTATGCCACGTGCTGCATCGGCAAGTGGGACATCTCGGGGCGTCGATATGTGGAAGACCGCGTGCCGAACTCGCAGGGCTTCGACCACTACTTCGGCACGCTCGGCGCCAACGATCGCGGGAAGGTCAAACTGTGGCGCAACCGTGAAACGCTCCGCGAAACGTCCGACATGGGCGAACTGACCGCCCTGTACACCGACGAGGCCATCGCGTTTATCAAGGCAAAGAAGGATTCTCCGTTCCTGCTCTACCTCGCCTTCACCATGCCGCACGTCAAGATCGACGCCTCCGACACCTTCCGCGGCAAGAGCAAGGGCGGCCTCTACGGCGACGTGATCGAGGAGATCGACCACAACGTCGGCCGCCTCATCGATACGCTCAAGGAACTCGCAATCCACGAGAAGACCATCGTCCTGTTCACCAGCGACAACGGTCCGTGGCTGAGCAAGGGCCCGCGCGGCGGCAGCGCCAAGCCGCTGCGCGACGGCAAGGGATCGAGTTGGGAAGGCGGGTTCCGCGTGCCGGCCATCGTCTGGGGGCCGGGACGGGTGCCCGCGGGCAAGGAGAGCAACGCCATGATGGCCACACTCGACGTCCTGCCCACGCTGGCAGCCCTCGCGGGCGCCAAGGCGCCCTCCGAGCGCGTCATCGACGGCGTTGACCAGAGCGCGTTGATTACCGGCAAGGCCGACGCGGGCGCACGCGAGACGTTCCTCTACCATGTCCGCGGCGACCTGCACGCCGTACGCAAGGGCAAGTGGAAACTCGCCCTCCCGGACCGGCGCCGGTCCTACGGCTTCGTCGCCGACAAGAAACCCGTCACCAGGCCGGAACTCTACGACCTCGAGGCCGACGTCTCCGAGACCCGGGACGTCGCCGAGGCGCACCCCGACGTGGTGGCCGACCTTCTCAAACTGGCAGCCCATGCCCGCGCAGACATCGGCGACGTCGACAAGCCGGGCGCCGGTGCGCGCAACGTCAAGCCGCCCAATCCCAGGAAACCGGCGGAGAAGAAGAAAGAGAGATGACGACCATGCGCAGACGCGACTTTCTCAAGTATGCGGCGTTCAGCGCGATGGCGCTGGGTGCGAGGCGCTTGCCGGCGTCGGCCGGGGCCGGGGCCAGGCGGCCCAACGTGGTCATCGTGCTGACCGACGACCAGGGCTTCGGCGACCTGAGCGTCCACGGCAACACCAACCTGCGCACGCCGACCATCGACTCGCTCGGCCGCGACGGGGCGACGTTCGACCGGTTCTTCGTCTGCCCGGTGTGCTCCCCGACGCGGGCGGAACTGCTCACCGGCCGCTATCACCCGCGCGGCGGCGTCTACAGCACCTCGACCGGCGGCGAACGCCTCGACCTGGACGAAAAGACGATCGCCCAGACGTTCAAGGCCGCCGGCTACGCCACCGCCGCCTTCGGCAAGTGGCACAACGGCATGCAGTGGCCCTACCACCCCAACGCCCGCGGATTCGACGAGTTCTACGGCTTCTGCTCCGGCCACTGGGGCCATTACTTCAGCCCGCAACTGGAGCACAACGGCAAACTGGTGCGCGGCAAGGGGTTCGTCATCGACGACCTGACGGACCACGCCCTGAAGTTCATCGAGGCCAACCGCGACCGCCCGTTCTTCTGCTACCTGCCCTACAACACGCCGCACAGCCCCATGCAGGTGCCCGACCGTTTCTATGCGAAGTTCGACGGTGCCGAACTCGGCATGCGGCACCGGGACCCCGCCAAAGAGAACCTGCCGCACACACGGGCCGCCCTGGCCATGTGCGAGAACATCGACGCCAACGTGGCGCGCATCCTCAAGAGCCTCGAAACGCTCCACCTGGCCGACGACACGATCGTCATCTATTTCAGCGATAACGGCCCGAACGGTTGGCGCTGGAACGCCGGCATGAGAGGCAAAAAGGGCTCGACCGACGAGGGCGGCGTCCGGTCGCCCTGCTTTGCGCGTTGGCCGAAGCACATCAAGCCGGGGACGAAGATCCCGCAGATCGCCGGCGCGATCGACCTGCTGCCCACGCTGGCCGATATGGCCGGCATACAGATCGTCGGCGACAAACCGCTGGACGGCGTCAGCGTCAAACCGCTGCTCCTGGGAGCCGCACGCGACTGGCCCGACCGCATGATCTTCTCGCATTGGAGAGGCCGCGTGAGCGTGCGCACCCAGCGGTACCGCCTCGACGCCAAAGGGAAACTCTACGACATGGCGGCCGACCCCGGCCAGGACCGCGACGTGTCCAAAGAACACCCGGACGTTGCCCGCCGGTTGTCTCAGGCAGCAGAGCAGTGGCGAGCAGAACTGCTGCCCGGATTGGGCAAGGCCAATCGCCCGTTCCCCGTCGGCTACTCGGCGTTTCCGGTCACGCACCTGCCGGCCCGCGACGGCGTCCCGCACGGGGGTATCCGGCGAAGCGCCCGGCCGCCCAACTGCTCGTTCTTCACCCACTGGACGAACACGGATGACAAGATCACCTGGGACATCGAGGTGGCCACCGCCGGCCGGTACGAGGCGGTCATCTACTACACGTGTGCCAAGGAGGACCTCGGCTCCACGGTCGAGTTGTCCTTCGGCCAGGGCCGTCTTCGCGCCAAGGTGACCGAGGCACACGACCCGCCGCTCGTCGGCCAAGCCCACGACCGCGTGAAGAGGATTGAGTCGTACGTCAAGGATTTCAGGCCTCTTCGGCTGGGCCTGATGCGCCTGAACGCCGGCCGCGGCGACCTCACGCTCCGGGCCGTCGATATCCCCGGCCGGGCCGTCATCGACGTCCGCTACGTCGTCCTCGCCCTGCTGCACGCCCCGTGAACGACCGGCGGCGTGCGGCAGGCCGCGTGCCTCAGCCGTTCTGCAACGAGGCTGCCACCATCTCGGCGACGCGACAGCCGGAAAGGAGCATGCCTCCAAAGATGGGGCCCATGCGTGGTCCGGCGAACGTCGTGCACACGCTCATTCCGGTCACCCAGAGGCCCGGGAAGACCTCCGCCACGTTCTCGACCACGAAGGCTTCCCCCGAGGAAGCGTCCATAGGCCCTTCGCCAGGCCGCTTGGCCGCAGCCGAATCGTCGAGCATGCCCCGCTTCCGGAGCGATTCCACCACAGCCGCGCTATGCCCTGTCGCGTCGAGGACGGCCTTGGCCGCAAACGCCAGGGGGTCCACCGGCATGGCTCCCGCCACGCCCGTCCGGTTAGCCACGACTCCCGTGACGCGTCCCTCGCGGAGGCAGACGTCCTCGGCGGTCATGAGGTTCAGGACGACCGCCCCCGCCTGTATCGCCTTCAGACAGAGGGCGGATGCCAGTTCCATCGTGTCCACAACGTACAGTCCCCCTGGCGCGGGCTCCGGTCGGCAGCCGACCTGGTTGAGCACGGAGAGTGCTTCTTCCTGGACGACCGCCACGTTCATCGCCATTCCGCCGCCCCAGATTCCACCGCCCGGCGCGAGGCGCTTCTCAAGCACCGTGACCTTCACGCCGCCGGTGGCGAGGAAGTAGGCGGCGGTCAGGCCGGATGGCCCCGCTCCTACGACGAGGACGTCACTTTCGAGCCGTCCGGCAACAGTGCGCAGATAGGTTTCGACGATCGCCTTGGAGATCGCCGTCTCGCCGAATTCACCCACGGTTTGTACCCCTTTCCGGAATCGTCTTTCGTCCGCCGCATCCGCCTCGGAGGTGGCCGCCTCAATCCGAGGCGGTGTTGCTCGCCCCCGCGGCCTCTTCTTTCAGCGGACGGTTCTTTTCATCTATCCGAAGCGTTCGGGCTCTGAGGCTCGGCACGAACCTCCCCGTGCACCGCCTGTACTGTCGAAAGCGCTCTCCGTAGCGATGGTCCAACTCCGCCTCCTCTTTCGGCGTGAACACCCGCGCCGCCAAGTACATCACGGGCGGAACCGACAGAAGGAGCCACGAGCCCACAAGCAGAACAACCCCCGGCGCCAGAAAGAAAAAACCCACGGCGTAAAGCGGGTGTCGGACGTACGCATACGGCCCCGTGGTCACCAGACCCTCGCGTCTCCGACGACGGCCGAAATGCACCGCGACAGCAAGGTAGATCACCACACCCACCCCAAGCAGGCCAAGACCGCTTACCCTGAACACCAACCACCACGCGCCGGCCACCGCAAAGGTGGGATAGAAGAACCAGTGGACGACCAGCGCAAGGCCGGTCCATGCGACGGTGACCAGAGCGATCTGCGGGCCGACGCCCCATCGGGGTCCTCTCATGGTCTCTCCATCGGCGGCCACGCCCGGCGCCCCGCCGGATGGCACCGCCCTATCCATTGCACAACCTGAGGATGTCGGCGGCAAGCCTGTCGGTTTCTTGAACGGCCTCTTTGTCGGTAACGATCTGCCCCTTGTGAAAGGCGTACCCGCATACGCCGGGCAGGCGCGTTAGCCGAAGCCTGGCCAGGCAGTCCTCCATGGTGTAGATTGCCGCTCCCGGCTTGCGGCGGCCGACCACGATGTAGGTGCCGATCTTGCCGGCCAGTTGCCCCTTCCTCAGATGCCACGTCCTTTCCATGAACGCCCTCATGCGGCTCGTGACGCCGCCCATGTAAACCGGGCTGGTCAGGATCATCGCATCGGCGGCCTGGAGTTTAGGATACAGGGCCTGCATGTCGTCGTCCAGGGCGCATCGCCCGTCCTGTTCACACCGGTGACAGCCCTCGCAGGGCCCGATCTGGTAGTCTTTCAGGAAAACAGTCTCTCTTTGGAACGAGTCAGGCAGGAGGCTCAGCGTGCGCTCGAGGAGGTAGGCCGAGTTGCCGTCTTTTCGGGGTGAGCCGACGATTCCAAGAACGTTCATCGTGCCAGGTTACTCCGTCAGGCGGATCGCGTCGTCGAACTCGTGCATCTCGGGCATCGGAGCGTCTTCTCTATGTGGCGCGGCCGATCAGCGCATGGGCTACCATGAAGACTGCCGCCGCCAGTGTCGTGTAGGCGAAAACCTTCTTGAGCATCGCGGGCTTTGTCTTCAGCGAGAACCTGCCGCCGAGCAGCCCGCCGACGACCGCGACCATGGCCAGCGGCACGGCCCAGTTTGGATTCAGGTCGCCGGCGGCGGTATGGCCGAGAAACCCCATGAGGGCCGTGGCGACGACCATCGCTGACGATGTTCCCACCGCAACTCGCATCGGCACGCCGCACGCCAGCACCATCAGCGGCACCTTGAAACTGCCGCCTGAGATCCCGACCATTCCGGCGACCAGGCCCGTCGCTGCGGTGATCGGGATGACGAGCCACAGATTCACCACGTAGTCGTGCGCTCCGAAACGTCGCCGCCAATAGCCGAACCGTTTGCCCGCTTCGAGCCTGCATTCCTTTGCGGGGCGCAGCATGAAGAGGGCGGCGAGCACCAGCAGCCCCGCAAAGAGGAACTTGAGCGCACTGCCGGCAACGGCGTGGGCGAAGTATCCGCCTACCAGCGCCATCACGTCGGTCGGCGGGTCGATCACCAGCGCGAGTTTCCAGTCCACCGTCCGCTTGCTTTGAAAGACGAGCAAGGCAGCCGCCGCCGCCGCCACCAGGATGAGTTGCCCGCTTGTCGCCGCCTGGTGCATCGGTGCTCCTGCGGCCACCAGGAAGGGCACGTAGAAGTTCCCTCCCCCACGACCCGTCATGGCCATGAGCACGGCAATGATCAGGATGCCAACCGATACAATAGCAACTCTCAATGAAATCAAGCCTCCTTCAGCGCGATGGCACGGTGCGGACATGCGGCAATGCAGTGAGCACAGCCCGTGCACTTTGCACGGTCGATCCTGGCGACCTCGTGGACCGCGATCGCGCCGGTGGGGCAGACTTCCTCGCACGCGCCGCACCCTACACAGATTTCCGGATCCACAACGGCCACGAGGGCTGTCCGCCAGTCTCCCTGCTTAACCTGGCCGCTTGGCAGGGGCGTCATCCCGGGCAAGGGCGCCAACGGCACGCTTGGCGGCACGCTGGGCACCCGAGCAGCCATGCGGCCCATCCTTTGCCTGCCGTGCCCCATGCGACGGCCTCGGCCGCCGGTCCCGCCTCCTCGACCGCCACCTGCTCGTCGTCGCCCCATCACGGCGTCCTTTCCATGCAGCATAAGGCAAGCAGCGATATAGGAGGACACGGAGCGCCTCAGTTGGGCGCCCCGCCGGGTTCTTGCGCATCCACCTTGCGAAACGTCAGGATACGGCCTTCCGTAACGCCGTCGTCGTGGACAAGCGGGCCCTCGTACTCGCTTGCCGGTTCAAAGCCGAGGCTCCCCGCCCGCGCGACTACTTCGCGGTCAACCTCGTTGTCGGTCATGTGGTTTGGAAACACCGAAAGCAGCGCCCGGGGTTTGCTGACGCGGGCCACCTCCGCGAGGAGCGACGCCCGTTGCTTTGCCGAGAAGTAATGGGCGTGCAGGACGTCGTAGAGGAGGGTCGCGTCCACCGAACCATCCTCCAGCGGGAGCGTGAGTTCGCCCGAGGAAAGCAGCCTCTTGATATTGGCGAGCCCCGCCGCACGGGCCCGCCCGGCCAACTTCTTGAGTGCCCGCTTGTCCTTATCGACGGCGAAGACCTTCCCTGTGGGTCCCACGAGCCGGGCAAGCGGAACGGTATAGTTGCCGTGGCCGCAGCCGAAGTCAAGACACCTCTGGCCGGGCTCGACGCCGACGGCCCTTAACACCCGTGTCGCGGTTGCAAAGAGGCGCTCTGCTGACACGCTCGACCCTGTTACGACAGCGCGCATGTTCCGGTCGGGCATGAGTCGCCTGCCGAGGCGCCTGTCTTGCCCACGCCGAAGGTGGAGAACAATTTCTCCGTCTTGGGGCTGCCGCACTTCTCGCACCTGCGGCGGGCCCTGCTGCCGCGCCTCTCCAGGACCTCCGTCACGTGGCCGCATTGCTTGCATTTGTACTCGAACAGCGGCATCTTCCGGTCCTCCTTGTTCAGAATGAAAGTGATCGTAGTCGCTCGAGCGTTTGCTCGGCCACCTTCCGTTCCTTGGTGAAGTATCGGGCCATCCGTTCCACAAGATCCTTCTTCTCTTGGTCGGTGTCGAAGTGGCCCAGCAGCCGTTTGACCCACTGGATGTTGGCCTCGATCTCCTGTGGCATTCGCTCGCTGTCGTGGCGAACGGCCTCGGCGGGACAGACGTCGTGGCATTTGCCACAGCGAATGCATTCCGTTTCATCGATGTGTGCCAAGTCCCGGTCGTCGAGGGTAATTGCCCCGACCGGGCACTCCTCCACGCACGTCCCACAGGACGTACATCTTTCTTGATCCACCCACGGCATACAGCACTCTCCTTTCCTGTGCGCTACCGCTCGGCGGCGGGGGCCGCCCCGGCGGCCAGGTCCAGCGTGACGCGGACCGGACAGTTCAACGCGGTCGACACCGGGCAGTACTGCTCAAGTTTCTCTTTCAGATGCAAGGCTTCGGCCCTTTTCGCTGCCTCCTCATTCGGGACCGTCGCGTGTATGGCCACGTCGATGTTTGCGAACCGCAGGCCGCCCGGCGTTTTGGCCAGGCTGCCCGTTGAGACGCTGGAATACGCCGCCACCGGAACGCCGACCCTCTCGACAAAGTAGAGGAACGTGCTCATCAGGCAGCCCGCTACGGAGGCCACAAAGAGTTCCTCCGGAGACCACACGCCCTGCGGTCCGCCGAAATCGGGCGGCGTGGCCACCGGCAGGTGGGGATTCTGTCGGGCCGTCAGCGTGCCCTCTTTATCCTTCTCCCAGGCCAGGTTCACCGTGAAGTCCGGCATTGGGGCCTCCTGTTCAGCGGTTTGTGCTTGCGCCTTCATTTCGGATGCTCCGGGGCTCCTGTGCTCCTCGGCGGGCAGCCTCGGCCAACAGGCGTCCGAAGCGCTCCAGCGAAACGGGCGCGGCCTCGATCGGCAGTTTCATCCAGTCGGAGATCTCGAGCACGCGCTGCGGATTCTGTGCGGAAAACGCCTCAAAGAAACCCGTCGCGTCCAGGACGACGGCCACGTCATGTTGCGGGAACGTCTCGTTCGCCATCGCCGCGTCCCAGTCTTTGAAGATGTAGTCCCAGTGCCGGAGCCATCCGGGTGTCAGCCAGTAAACCTTCTTGCCTGCGGCGAGCCGCTCGCGCTCCTGTCGGCTGGCGAGCATGTCCACGCAATGAACAGCCTCAATCCGCCTGCCCGCCGGGCACACATCGCTGATGAGACGGTCGGTGGTCCGCGACGGGTCGCGGACGTCGATAAAGCACCGCTCGCCATAGGCCACGATGACCCGCCGCGAGGTCTCGCAGGCCTTGCCCAGTTGCCGGGTGAGTTGCATTTCGAGTTCGCGCGGCCATTCGTGCAGCCCCGGTGCGGTAAACAGAAGCCTGGCCCCATCAAGAAACCCCTCGTCGGCCAGTTTCCGGATCTCCGGGCGCAGCGTCCCGCACGCCACGATGCTCGTGTCGGCGAACGAAGAGTTTGTAGGCATCAGGCGCCTCACAGACTGGCTATCGTATTGGCCTGCTTTTATGGCCGCAGCACGACCGACACGAACCCCGCTTCCTCGCAAGCCTCATCCCTCGGGTCTTCGACCTCGAACGTCCGGCGGCTGGGGGGTTGAAAGAGCGTCGAAGCCGACCGCTGAAGACGAAGCCCCGCCGACCGGGCGAGGGAAACCAGGTCCCCCAACGAGAAGAACGTGGCCTGCGAATAGAACGGGTGGCCCGACGTGCCCTTCGACGCGTACAGCCTCGCCCACGCACTGCCTGCCGGCACAATGCCCAGGACGACTCCGCCATCCCCTTTCACGACCCGCCGCGCCTCGGCCAGTAACCCGGATGGATCATCCGCAAAGCAGATGGTCACGATGACGAAGGCGGCTCCGAACTGATTGTCGGCGAAGGGCAACGCCTGCCCCAGCGCCGCCGCTGCCGTTATCCCCCTGCCCTGGGCATATTGTAACGGCGCCACTGCGGGATCCACGCCCACATCCATCCCCAGGGCGGCGGCAAACTGCCCCGTGCCCACCCCCACCTCGAGCCAGGGGCGGGGAAGGTCGGCGCTGAGGCGCCGGAGGCATCGGACTTCGGATGCGAAAATCGCCCGCCCGCGAGCCGTTTCAAACCAGGCGTCGTACCGCGAGGCCCCTTGCTCGAATACCTCGACGCCGGGCCGTCTCATGGTATTATCCGCCACGTTCACCATTTCGCTTCTCTCCGCCAAATCCATAACGGTCGAACCGCCGGAGGCGGGGCTCAAACCCCTCGCTGCCTACCCCTTGCGCCGAGCGTGCGTCTTTCGCCGGGCCTGCCCCGAAGCCGCCACGATCTTACCGCGGGATGGAACCACTGCGTGGTAATCTTTTCCAAGGACGTCGAACAGGCCGCGAACCAGGACCGGCTTCGGCAGGTAGTAACAGCGAAACAGCCCATGCCGCCGACATTCAACGAGACCGGCCTCCCGGAGGGCCATCAAATGCTGCGAGACGTTCGGTTGAGGTAGTTCCAGCAAGTCGGTCATATCGTTGACGCACTTGACCCCTTTCAGAAGTTCCTCGAGGATCATCAGCCGTGTCGGATGCGACAGGACCCTCAACTTCCTGGCCCATTCGTCCGTCTTTCGAAAGCCCATAAGACCTCTCCGCACACTACACGCACGGCCCCGCCGCGGGCTATATTCCCACACCAGAATATAACACCGGCCGCCTTCCGTCAAGGCTCAACTTTTTCGCCGCAACGACGAACAGCCCCTTTGATGGCCAACGTGGGCCTGACCGGCGGTTTTTTCGGACAGGGCGGGTCCATGCCGACCGCGAATTAGCGTTGTCGCACGAAGGAGATGCTCGCTAAGATAGAGCCATCGGCTGGGGTGTCGCAGTGGGCCCCGGTTGCCGAGACACCGATCATGGGAGAGAATCGATGAGCAGACTGTTTCTGGTGGGAGCCGTTCTGATTGCGGCGCTGGCGCTTACGGGTTGCGCGGAGCCGGCGCCGGAAAGCGAGAGCGAGTCCGCCGCCGAAGTGCCCGCGGCCAAGCCCCCGGCCGGCGAAAAGCCGCCGCCCGAAAAACCCGCCGAGCAGGAGCACGCCGCCGAGAGGCCATCGGCTGGAATACCCGCCGAGGCCGCATCCAGCGGCCCCAAGGCACCCGAAATCCAGGCCGCCTACTGGCTCAACACCGCCCCCCTCAGCCTGGCGGACCTGCGCGGCAAGATCGTGGTCCTGGAGTTCTGGGCCACCTGGTGTCCCCCGTGCCGAACGACGATCCCGCATCTTGTAAAGATGTACAAGACGTACAAGGACAAGGGAGTCGTCTTTGTCAGCCTGACGAACGAGCCTCGCCGGAAGGTGGAGCCCTTCGCCGGGAAGATGGGAATGGTGTACCCCATCGGCGGGGACAGTCCGACCGGTGGGGTGTACGGTGTCCGGGGCATCCCGCACGCGTTTATCATCGATGCGTCGGGGGCGGTCGTCTGGCAAGGCCACCCGATGGGCGGCCTCCAGGAGGCGATCGAGAAGCAACTCGGAAAGGACCGCTAATCCCTGGAGCGCAAACCGTCGCACTCGCTCGGCCTGGCGATGCGCCAAGATATCTGGCGGAGTTTCTCACGAGAGACCTCGAATATGACGTCCGCGAGGATTGACCCGACAGCGTAGAATGTCTTGAAGCCAGGCGTTAGCGGTTCAAGTCCTCCACCTCGGCGGCCTCGTCCGGCAGGCGCCCGCAATGCCCCTCGATGCGGGGGATGATGAGGAAAAAAACGCGCAAGCCGCAACAAACGCCGCCACTCGCCATCCCATGTCCATGGCGCGCCCGGGAGGATTCGAACCTCCAACCTTCGGATTCGAAGTCCGCGACTCTATCCGTTGAGCTACGGGCGCAAGTGCGTCAGAAGAGGGGGCTTACGAGACCTAACCTGCCGCCTCTTTTCTCTACGACGCAGGACGACAACCGCGCACGGCAACGATATCTAACGACGGTTTCACTGTCAAGCACGCATCAACCATGGCTGCATTAACGTTTTGTTGGCAAGGTTGGCCGGCATGGCCGCCATCTGGCAGCGCCGTCGGGCCCGCCGTAACAAACACCACAAGCGTGCCCGGTCTTCTCGCGATCCTCCTGCCGCCCCTTACACAACGACCACGTTCACGCCTGTGGGCATATCGGCGTCCAAGTCGGCCTGGATCGTCTCTACGGTGACCACGCCGGCCAACCCTACCAACAAAACGTTAATGCACCCCCCGAACGTTGTGGCGTTTGAGGCGACTGCCTCGTATAATAGGGTGGCCCGTATGGTGCGTGAAGGGTGCGCTATGATAGCATCTGAGCCCGAGAAAAAGGTGATAGCCGACCGCGGGGAACTGCGGCTCGAGGACATCTTCGCCAAGACGATCTACCACTTCCTCGAGCCGGTCGGGGAGTTCCTGCGCGACCCGACCGTGACGGAAGTCATGATCAACGGCTACAACGAGGTTTACATCGAGCGCAAGGGCCAACTCATACTGACCGATGTGCGGTTCCCGACCGAGGCCGCGCTGATGGCGGCCGTCCGGAACATGCTTCAGTACGTGGGCAAACGCCTGAACCCCGACATCCCCATGATGGACGCCCGCCTGCCGGACGGCTCCCGCGTTCACGTGGCGATGCACCCCTGCTCGCGGCGGGGCACCGTGGTGACGATCCGCAAGTTCTCGCGCGAGGCGTTCGACATGGACTTCCTCGTGCGGACCCGGTCCATTTCGGAACTGGCCCGCGATTTCCTCCACCTGTGCATGATCACCGAAAAGAACATGCTGATCAGCGGCGGCACCTCCAGCGGCAAGACCAGTCTGCTGAACGTTCTGTCGGAGTACGTCCCGGACGACCGGCGTATCGTGGTCATCGAGGAATCGGGCGAACTGCAACTCAAGCAGCCGCACGTCATCAGCCTTGAAGCCCGCTCGCCCGACCGCTACGGACGCGGCGAGGTGACCATACGAGAACTGTTCAAGAACAGCCTCCGGATGCGCCCCGACCGGGTTATCGTGGGCGAGTGCCGCGGCGGCGAGGCGCTCGACATGATCCAGGCGATGACGAGCGGCCACGCGGGGTCCGTCACGACGCTCCACGCCGATTCTCCGGCCGACTCGCTGAACCGCCTGGAGACGCTGGCACTGATGAGCAACGTCGACATCCCCCTGGCCGCCCTGCGGTCCCAGGTGGCCTCCGCCATCCACGTGATTGTCCAGATGATGCGGTTCCAGGACGGCGGCCGGCGCGTCGTCCAGATCGCCCAGACCCTGCCTCTGGACGCGCGCGGCCAGTACCAGGCGGAGGACCTGTTTGTGCTGCGCCTGCCGGAAGGCGAGAGGGAACTCGCGAAGGCGTCGCTGGAGTGGACGGGGACGAAAATCGCCTTTCGCAAGGAAGTGGCCGTCCAGAGCGCCCTCGCAAACTTGCCAAGCCTCGAGCCGCTTGTTGCCGATAAATAGGGGGTAGCCATACGCCATGACGGTGTTAAAGAAAACGCGGCGTTGGGTCGGCGCCTTGGCCCGCACGGGCGGGGCGGCGCTGCTCGTACACTTTCACCGCGACGAGCGCGGCGCCGCGATGCTCGAATACACACTGGTGTTCGGCGTCATCGGCCTGATGCTCATGGCGCTGTTTTACAGGATGTTCCACGTGCTGACGGACTACTTTGGCATGATCGCGTTTTTCGTGACGTGGCCGTTCATTTGACGGTCATCCGAGGGGACGTACAGACAGGAGACACAAGTGATGAGATACATGATGGACAGTCTGAAGAGGTTGCACCGGGACGAGCGCGGCGCCGAGGGGCTCGAGAAACTCCTCATCATCGCCGCCATCGTTCTGCCCCTGCTGGGTCTGCTGATCATCTTCCGCGACAAGATCAAGGACTGGGTGGTCGAGATCTGGGAAGAGGCCACGGACAAGGAAGGGGAGGAACACGACACCTTCTTCGGCGACCCACTATCCACGCCGTAGTCGTCGCCGGCCAGACGGCCCGTATGAGCGGCGCGGTCGGGCACGTGTGCGCGTGCCGGCGCACTCGGTGAGGGGTCGGCAGACCGTACGGTGGCTTGGTCCTGCGGGCCGGAGGGAAGAGCCTCCAGCCGACGCACGCTCGGCGGGCGAGGTTGCGGTCCGGCCCGATGAGGGGACGGGGAGCGCCGGTGATTTGGGAATGGGTTTCGCTCATTGTCCTGGCTGCGGTGCTGGTGGCGGCCGCGGCCAGTGACCTGGCGCGGGGCAAGGTCTTCAACTGGCTAACCTACCCCGCCATAGCCGTCGGCTTGGCGATCGGGGCCGCCCAGGGCGCTGCCGACGAGAGGGTCTGGGACGGCCTTCTGGACCACGTGCTGGGCTTCGGTTTCGGGTTCGGCATTCTTTTTCTTGCCTACCTGTTAGGCGGAATGGGCGGCGGCGACGTGAAACTGATGGGCGCCGTGGGGGCGTTTCTCGGATGGGAGAGCGAGGGAGCGCTTCACGCGGTCTTTTATTCTTTCCTGGTGGCCGCCGCCCTCGGCGTCATCTTGATGATCTGGCGGTCAGAGACGCGCCAGGTCTTGCGGAAGTTGTGGCTGGCCGTCCGTATTCTCCCGCTGCCGAAGGCCGGGATGAAGGAGGCGGTGCCGGTCGATACGTTTCGCGTGCCGTTCGGGTTTGCTGTGTGCGTGGGAACGTTGTGGTTCCTGGCAGAGGATCTGATCGGCGGGTCGCTCTTGGACGGTGCGGGGCGCTTGCTCGGTCTCTGACGCGGTCGACGAAATTCGGGACGAGGACATGGCGATGAAGGGCACAGGCAAACGGAGGCTCCTGGTGCTCGGCGTGGCCAGCGCGCTGGCCACGGTCGGCATCGTCGTCCTGGCCGTGAAAGCGTTCGGCCGTGCGCCCCAGTGGCTGACGGCTGCCGCCGTCAGCCCGCTCGCCGTGTGGTGCGTTGTACTCATGGTTGGCGGCGTGGCGGTGCTGGGGGTGGTGGCGGCGCTGCTGATCGTGCTGCGGCCGGGGACAAAGCCAGCCGAGCGCGGTCTTCATGCGGACCAGGGCGGGGCGGCCGCCGTCGAGATGGCGCTGCTGTTTCCGTTTGCCGTGCTGATCTTCCTGACGATCCTGCAGGCGGCGCTGCTGTTCAACGCGAACATGGTGGTCCACTACGCGGGGTTTGCGGCGGCGCGGATGGCAACGGTCGTGGTGCCGATGGAGATCTACGACGAGGGGCGCAACCTGGTGTACGGTCCGGAGCAGGGCATCTCCCAGAAGCGCGAGATGATCCGGCGTGCGGCTGTTCTGGCGCTGGTGCCGATCAGCGCGCGGCTCGAGATGCCGGGCGTCGGTTTCGGCGACGAGTTCCTGCCCGGCGCCGAGGACCTGGTCGCCGGCCAGGCGCAGAGCGCCATGGAGTTGAGAGACACCGCCGAAGACCCTCGCTGGGGCTGGGGCTGGCCGCGCAGGGTCAGGGCACAGTACGCCTACGCCGACACCACCTGCGTCAAGGACGGCGAGGACATCCCGGTGACCGAGATCGACCTGGCCCCGCCCGACCACTGGCAGGACGGCAACCCCGACCCCGACTGCCCCTATCGCCACCATCGCCGTGACGAGTGGACCCAGTGGGGCTGGGACTACGAGCCGTACTGCCCGTTCTACCATCGGGACTTTCCGATCTGGGACTACTGGTACTGGGAGTTTCTCGACGTGCGGGTGACGTATCAGTTTCTGCTCCAGATACCGTATGCGTCGCGTTTTCTGGGCGAGAAGATCACGGTGTCGGGGCTGACCGGCAACAACTATGCCGCCCGGATTCGGGTGGTGGGAAGCCTCTCGAACGAGGGCGGGCCGGAACTCAGACCAAGCAACTGACCGAGGACCAAGACCGGAGAGATCGGCAACCATGGCTGAACAGGTATTCGCGGGCTCGCTGGAGCCCGGCGTCAAACTCGGCAAGTACGAGGTCCGCGACAGAATAGCGACCGGCGGCATGGCCATCATCTACAAGGCCTACGACCCGTCGCTCGACCGGTACGTTGCCGTCAAACAGATTGCGCCGCATCTGTCGCAGGACCCGCGGTTCCTGGAGCGGTTCCGGACAGAGGCCCAGACCCTGGCCAAACTCTCGGCCACCCAGGCCAACATCGTCAACGTTCACGAACTCATCCAGGAAGGCGGCCAACTGTACCTCGTGATGGAATGCGTCGAGGGAACCACGCTGCGGGCCCTGATGGACCGCGGCCCCATGCCGCTTCAGACGGGCCTGGGCGTGCTTCTGTCAACAGCCCTCGGCCTGAAAGCCATGCACGCCCAGGCCATCGTCCACCGTGACCTCACGCCCGCCAACATCATGATGGCCAAGGACGGGGCCCTGAAGATCACCGACTTCGGCCTCATCGGTCATTCGGGCGGCAAGACCAGTTTGCCGATGGGAACGACCAAGTACATGGCCCCCGAGATGTTCACGGGCGCGCCGGTCGACGCCCGGGCCGACCTGTACAGCCTGGGGATGATCGCCTACGAGATGTTCGTCGGGCCGGAGAAGTTCACGGAGGTGTTCCGCGACGTTCTGCGCGACCAGCGCGCCCAGCAGGTCCGGTGGATGCACTGGCACTCCAACCCGGCGCTGAAGGCCCCGCCGCTGCGCGACCTTCAGCCGGGCATCCCGCCGCTTGTGGCCAAGATCGTCGAGCGCATGACGGAGAAGGACCCGTCGAGACGGTTCGCCTCGTCCGAGCAGGTCATCAAGTGGCTGCGGCGGATCTTCGTCATGCACGTCCAGGGCAAGAGCGTTTCGCAGACCGACTCCAAGACGCTGGAGAAGGAGATGGAAGCCGACGCGACGGCTGTGGTGCCGACGGCGGTCGCCGCGGCCGGTCGGGCCGCCGCGGCGGGCCAGGCCGCCCCCGCCGGGGCGGTGGCGGTGGCCGGCGCGCGGGCCGGCATCGCGCCGCCCGTCGAGAGCGGCGAGACGACCGCGCCGCTTCCCGTGCCGAAGTGGACGTGGAAGCGGGCCACGTTCTGGGGGACCCTCATCGGGGGTCCGCTGATAGCGGCGGCGGTGGGCCTGCTCATCTGGTCCCACTACGAGACGCTTGAACTGGAGCGCGATATCGCACAGGTGCTGGCGGAGGCCGAGGACCAGTTCAACCGCGGCGAGTGGGCCCTGGCGGACCAGAGTTTCACCGACATCGTCCGGACCGACCGGTTCCGCAAACTGGAATCCAAGATGGTCTACGCCAAGCAGCACGCCTTGATGGCCCGGGCGGAACTGTCGCTGGAGAAGAAGGAGTGGGAGAAGGCCGACTCCAACGCCAACATCGCGTCGCAGAAGTTCGGCGTCTCGCCCGCCTGGGTCACGGACTTCAAGCGGCGGTTCAACAAGGCACGGGACGTCGAACAGGTCATGAAAGAGGTGGAACTGGCCTCAGGCAACGGCAACTACGAGCAGGCGATTTCGCTGCTCGAAGAACTTCAGGCCAAGTACGCCGATCTCGACCTCAACGCGCAGATCGCCGAGTTCCGCGAAAGGAAGGAACTCGGGGAATACACGGGCCTGGTGGACCAGGGCAAGCAGCACTTCGAGCGGAAGAACCTCGACGCCGCACAGACGGCCTTTGAGGCCGCACGCAAGATCCGGCCCGGGTCGGAGATCGACGGCCTGCTTCAAATGGTCGCCATCGAGAAGCAGTACCTTCAGGTGGTCGGGCTTGCCCAGAGGGCCACCGCGGACGGCAAGTGGGCCGAGGCGGTGTCCTACTACCTGGAGATCATGAAGATCAGGCCCTCCGAGGCCGTCCGCACCGCCATGAACAACGCCAAGGCCGAGGACCTTGCCGGTCGGGCCAAGACCCTGGCAGAGAACAAACTGATGGAGGAGGCCACGGCGCTGGCGACCCAGATCCTCAGTCTCAACCCCAACCACGCATGGGCACTGGAGTTTCTCAAGAAGGCCGGCCGCCAGCGGACGCTCGACAACTTCGTGAAGGCCGCCAAGGCCGCCATGGCCAAGGCCCAGTGGGACCAGGTCATCAACACCTGCAAGGAGATCGAGAAACTCCTGACCGACGCCGACGCCGACCTCAAGACCCAGGTCGAGGCGTGGAAAACGCAAGCGCACTACCAAACGGCCATGGCCCGCGCGGGCGAGGCCCTGAACCAGAAGAACTTCACCGAAGCGGAGACCCTCGCCACGAAGGCCCAAACCTTCAAGGACACCAGCGACGTGAACACGCTCATCGAGAAGATCGACACCCACCGCCAGTACTACGGCCACCTGGACCTGGGCAAGGAACTCCTGAGCCAGATCAAGTACGTCCCGGCACTGGAGTCCCTCATACGGGCCAAGAAGGTGATGAACACCCAGGAGGTCCGCAACCTGATTACCGAATGCAACTACCGCCGGTACTTGTCACAGGGCAAGTCATACCTGAAAGACATGCGGTACAAGCAAGCCTTGTCGGTCCTGAAGATGGCCCAGCGAGCCAAAGATGACATCACGATCCAGGCGATCATCCAGCAGGCAGCGCTGCTGGCGGCCGAACAGGAGAAAAAGCAGAACAAGAAGAAGTGAGGTGGCCCATGCCCGGTTCACGCAATCCTGAGGCGCGTCGGTCCCGCATCGCACGCGCTCGCGCCGCGCTCGGGCACCTGCACGGATGCGAGCGCGGCCAGGCGATCTACGTGATGATCCTGTTCTTCTTCCTGTTGGCGGGCCTGCTGTTCCTGGTCCTCACGAGCGGCGAGAAACTCAACCACAAGGTCCAGATGCAGAGCGCGGCCGACTCGGCAACCGCCACGGGCGCCGCGTGGTTCGCCCGAGGCCTGAACGTCATCTCGATGTGCAACGTGGCCGAGACGCAACTGTTGAGCCTCATCGTGCTTCTGGACACGCTGGAGACGGTCACGCCACCCGCCGGCGAGTGCATCGACGACCTGGTCGAGAACATCGGCTCCTCGAAGGCCGGGCGCGATATTCCGATCGACGACCGGATCTCCGAGTGGCTGGCGGTCGGCAATGCCGCTTCCGAGCAGCGGATCATCCGGAAACTCGACGATATCGTCCGCGAGATCGATTGGCCCGATTACCTGACGTACGATAACGGCGTCCTGTGGGAATGCACGAAACTCATGGACGGCTTCATGCACGTGATGCGCGAAATCACGCCGCTGGCGGCACAGCGAGAGGCCGTCGACATCGCCGACGAATGCGGCGCCGACTTCGGATTCATCCTGCCGCTCTATCCGGAACTGCCCGTCCGAGACGGCGAGTGGCTCGATTTCGAGAACCCCATGCGGGCCGGCCGTATGCCACCGGAAGGCGGACAGGACCCCGACCGCGCGAAGATCATCGGCGGATTCGCACACGTGATGAACTACCGAGGCTATTACCCGGATTACCTGTACAAAGGCGAGATCCAAAGCGGCCGGGGACCCGTCATGGGGCCATGGTCGTACTGGCGTGAGCCGTTTACGGCCACCCGGCCGATGGGCCTCTTGGACATCAGCCGCTTCTCGGTCCTGTTCAACCTGGTCTCGTCGCGCAAACTGGAGATGATGTTCGGCACACCCGACCCCCAGGTATCGCTGCGCAACTGGGAGATGCAGTACGACACGGCCAAGGACATGAGCGACAACGACATCCTCCGCACGTGGTGGGAGACCGTTTCGTTCAGTTGCCGCCACCCGTACCCGCAAGACACGTTCTTCTCGAACATTGACCTGCGGCACTATCACCGTCCGACGATCCACACGCATGCGTACGATGGCTGGCGTGACCTTCCGTCTCCGCCGCGGTCGGGGAACGAACCCATGCCGGGTGTCGAGCAAGGGGTGTCCGTCCCGCAGGGCTGGCAGCGGTCCACGCAGCCGCAGGAGGGGGCCGACCCCCGCCAGGCGGTCTGGTACGCCGTCACCAAGCACTGGACGTACCATTTCCCGCAGTTGGGAATCTTTGCGCCGCACCCGCCGGTTCATCCGGACGGTTCGAAGTGGGAGTACACGAACCCGTCGGACTGGAAGGTGTACTACCGGGTACAGATGCGCCGATTTGACGGGGCGGAACTCGATACCGACGAGGAGTTGCACCGCAACTACCTGCCGCCGGGCGGCAACGCCCCCTTCGCGCCCATCATGTTCGACCTCGTCACGGGCGAGCACACCTGGGAGAACATCGACAGGTACTTCACCTTCAATGGGTTCGCCTACCGGTCCGGCAAGGTGCGCCACTGGCGAAAGCCGCCCGAGGGGGAAAGGCAGACCACGGGGTTCCTCAATCCGAACCCCATCGAGGAACTTATCGCCTACGCCCAGGCCCGCGTGTACGCCCGGTACAGTTGGGACCTGTTCACGCAGCACTGGAAGGTCAAACTGATGCGGACCGACCGATGGAAGGGGGGTCTGCGGCCGGACTACCGCATGGTGGCAATGAGCCTGGCGAGCGAACTCGGCAAGAGCGTTCCGGGCCAGTTGGCCGACGTGTTGACGCGCGAACGGATCGAGCCGGTCGAGCGCATGGTCGACGCCTACGATGACCAGTTTGTGGCGGAGTTTACCCATTGAAAGCGACAAGAACCCAAACCCGACGCCGGGCACGCAGGGGAAACGCACTGCTGGAGTTCATGCTGACCCTGCCGATCATCATCTTCATGGCCGGCGTGACGATGTACATGTCGTTCGCCATGCTGGCCAGGCAGAATGCCCTCGTGGCTTGCCGCCGCAGCCTCTGGCACAGCGCCGGCCACGGGGGCTGGACCAGCATGAAACTCGAGGGAACCGTGCCCGGCATGGATGAGGACGACGGCACACAGCGTCCGCGCGGCCAGGGGGAGGAACTCGACCGCCTTCGGCCGGAAGTCGAACCGGAGACCATCGCCACAACGACGAACCCCCTGGCCCGCGAGTACTGGTACCGCATCTGGGACAACCTGCCCGGCCGCCACGAGAGCAAGGCCTCGCGGTCGTTCAAGACGGCGCCGCTCTGGAGGTTCATTAAAGGCCCCGCCCGGGCCGAGCACAAGCGCGACTCGAGCCCCTGGCATTTCTATCACATCGATGCCTGGAAGATCGCCCGCGCCGGCCCGCTCAAAGAGATCTTCGAGGCGTTTCGCGAGAACCTCGAAATGGAGACGTTCGCCCCACATTTCGAGCAGACCCGCGACGACATCATGCGCCGCTGGTGGCACGGCAGCGACATCCTCCGCGAGGAAGACCAGTACAACTGACCGGTCCGAGCCGCGACCGTGAGGGAGCGGCCGCGCACGCAATACCTATATCATTGCTGGCAGGACACACGCAGGCCATGACGCACGAGTCGTCCAATTCCGAAGGCGGCCAGCCGCCCGACAAGCGGCGCAAACGACGCTCCCGCGTGTGGCGCGTTGCGGCCATCATCGTCGTGATCCTTGTGACGCTCGCCCTGGCGCATTACCTTCGGCACCCGGCCGGGGTCTGGGACGGCGATGAGGGCGGCGGCAACCTGACGTTCGGCCAGTGGCCGCCCGAGGTCGAGCCCTCCGGCCGTACAGCCCGTCCGGGCGGTCCGCCGAAACCCGACGCGAGACCCACCACCGACGAGGAGGCGACAGACGATCTGCGACAGGTCATGGCCGGACTCGTGATGGCCGCCATCGGCGACGGCGCCGACACCGACGACCCGCGCGACCAGGACGCCGAGGCGAAGCGGCGGTTCATCGCCGACGCCTTCGGCCTGCCGTACGACTATCCGCGTAACAAGGCGCCCGCCGACCTCATGCCACAGGACGCCCAGGTCCTGATGGTCTTCGAGAATCCCGAGCACGCCGGTTGTCGCATGGTCCTCGTCCGGATGCGCAAGGACGTCGGCGCGGCGCTCGAGGCCTTCTGCAAAGCCTACGACCAGAAAGGGTGGCAGTGGAACGAACTTGCCAATCCCCGAAAAGACCGTGACTCCCAGCCGGACCCCGGGTGGCTCGTCCGGTTCCACAAGGGCAAACGCGAACGCATCGTGTACGCCCGCGCCCGCGCCGGCGGCGAAGAAACGCTGGTAGCCATTTACGATCCGCGGTATTAGAGCCACGCGGGGACAGGCGAAGCGAAGGAGCACCGATGGCGAGACGAAAGCAAAACCCCTGGCTTCCGAGCGGCGGCGTGCTGGTCGTGGCGGTGATTGCGGCCGTCCTGGCCGGCATCCTCCTCAACGTGTACGTCATGTATCTGAAGAGTTCCTACGAGGCCGGGGCGGAGATGTTCCTCCAGTTGAAGAGGAACGTGGCGAAGGGTAAGCCCATCGAGTCCGCCGACATCATGGCGTTCCGCGTTCCCCAGCCGTTGCTTCCGAGTTTCTCCCAGGTCGTCAAGGCGCGGTACAAGGACAGTTCAGTCATCGGCAACAAGCCCCGCCGCAACATGTTCAAGGGCGAGTTCCTGCTGAATACCGATTTCCTGCCCGGTTCGGCCAGAAAACTTGATAATATTCGCCCGGGCTACGAGCGGATGACGATCGAAATCCAGCCCGAACCGCTCCTGCAACCGGGAGCCTTCATCACCATCCGCGGGGCCTTCGACACCAACCCCGACGAGCGGAAAGAAGACCGCGAGATCATGGACGTTCTGTATAATATCCAGGTCAAGGCCGTCGGCGGGTCCGCCGAGCCGACCGAGGACAGGCGGCGGGCCGACAACAACATCCAGATTGAGTTGAAATCGACCCAGGCCAAGCAGTTGCTCCAGATCAAAGAGGTCCTCGTTGACAAGCACTTTGTCGTCTCACTCAGCCCGTCGCCGACGGGCAAGGCGGGCGAGCCGAAGTTCGCCGACGCCATACTCGACCACATTGCCAAATTGAGGAGAGTCGTGCCGCCGGTCTCGCCGTAAGCAGGCCACACAGGGGCGCAAGAGCCCATGCGCGTTATCGCGTACAGCCAGTTGAGCGACGTGCGGCAGGAGATCGAACTGACCGGGGAGGTTCTGCGCATCGGCCGCGACCCCGCCAACGACCTCGAACTGCCCAGCCCGTTCGTCTCGCGCGAGCACGCGCGAATCATCACACGCGACGGCGACTACCTCATCGAGAACGTCGGGCTGAACGGCACGCTTGTCGATGACGACCTGGTCGGGGTGGGCGAGCAGGTCAAGATCGCACCCGGCCAGGAGATTCACATCGGCGAGTGGGCGCTGTACCTGTCGGCCGACGAGGCCGTCCAGCCCACCGACAAGGCCATCAGGATTCACCGAGAACGCACCCCACTGGCCAAGGCGATGGCTGTCGAGAAAAAGGTCCACGGCGAACTCCTGCGCCGGCTCAACCTGCGGACCATCGACGTCGAGGCGCAGGACGACCCCCGCTACGTGGACCACATCAAGGCCCACCTGTCGGCCGTCATCGACGGCATCATCAGCGAGGTCGACGATGAGTCGGGCTGGTTCCTGGTGGCGCAGCAACTGAAGCGCGACGTCATTACCGAGATCTCCCGCCGCGCGGGCAGCAAGATGCGGCCGCCCATCCTGAAGGCCGGCGACGCCGTTCTCGACCCGCAGTACGAGGCGGGTCTGCTGCGAATGCGCGACCTTTTGATCCAGGACCTCGGCCTGAAATTCGGTGCAGCGAACGTCAAGGAAGACGTCGAGGCCGTCGAGGAACGGTTCCACGAAGAGTTCAACCGCGAGGCCCCGCAGGTCACCGAGTCGCTCTGGGTCTACATCGTTCGCCGCTACATCTTGAAGGACATCCTCGACATCGTGGTCGGCCTCGGCCCCATCCAGGACCTGCTCGACATGCCGAACGTAACCGAGGTCATGGTCGTGGGCCCGAGCAAGATCTATATTGAAGAAACCGGCGTCATCCGCAACACCGGCCGATCGTTCTTCTCCGACGAGATCGTCCTGACGGTCATCGAGCGCATCGTCACGCCCCTCGGCCGGCGCATCGACCGCTCCAGCCCCATCGTCGACGCCCGGCTGCCCGACGGCAGCCGTGTCAACGCCACGATCGAGCCGTTGAGTCTCTGCGGACCGGTCCTGACGATCCGCAAGTTCTCCGAGACGCCGTTCACGATCGACGACCTCATCGGTTTCGGAACCATCACGCCGTTTGCCGCCAACTTCCTGCGGGCCTGCGTCCTGGGGCGCAAGAACGTGCTGGTCTCGGGCGGCACGGCGTCCGGCAAGACCACCCTTCTGAACGTCGTCAGCGCCTACATCCCGCCGCACGAGCGCATCATCACCATCGAGGACTCGGCCGAGTTGCAGATGTACCAGGAGCACGTGGTACGCGTCGAGACACGCCAGGCCAACGTCGAGGGCAAGGGCCGCTACACCATTCGGGCACTCGTCCAGAACGCGCTGCGGCAGCGGCCGGACCGCATCATCGTCGGCGAGGTCCGCGGCGCCGAGGCTCTCGACATGCTACAGGCCATGAACACCGGCCACGACGGGTCCCTCACAACCATCCACGCCAACAGCCCCCAGGACGCCATGAAACGCCTCGAGGGCCTCGTCCTGGAGGCCGTGGACATGCCCGTGCGGGCCATCCGCGAGCAGATCGTCACCGCCCTCGACGCCGTCGTCCACCTGACGCGATTCGCCGACGGACGCCGCGAGGTCACCGCCGTCAGCGAGATTGCCGGCCTGGACCGCGATGAGGGCGACATCGTCGTGGAAGACATCTTCGTGCGGCCGATGATCGGCACGGAGCGCGGCAAGCGCGGAGAACTGATGCACACCGGCTATATACCGCTGTTCGCCAAGGACCTGCTCCACAAGGGCCTCCTGACCGTTGATGCGTTCATGTAAACCATGACCGAACTCGTTCCACTAGCCCAGGATGTGCTGTTGTATCGCGGCGGGGCAACCCTGCTGGCGATGTTTGCGGCGTTCTGCGCCGTCATCTCGCTGCGGCTGCCGTTTCGCGCGCTTATCCGCAAGCAGGAGGAGGACTTCCACGGCGCGCTGGTCGAGTTGTTCATGTTCGACGTCACGCCGCGCCAACTGACCTACGTCATGTTTGGCGGGGCGTTTGTCGCAGGCCTCATCCTCGCGCTGCTTGCCAACCACGCCGAGGCGGGGATACTCGGCGTCATCATCACGTTCGTGGTCGGGATGGTCCTCGGCTACTGGGTGCCGCGCCTCGTCATCTTCGTCCTCCAGCGGCGCAGGCGCGACAAACTCAACGAGCAACTCATCGACGGCCTGGTGACCCTGGCCAACGGCATGCGAGCCGGGCTGAACCTGGTTCAATCGATGAAATTGATCGAGGACAACACCGAGCCGCCCATCAGCCAGGAGTTCGGCCTCATGCTCCGAGAGTTCGAGCACGGCACCAGCGTCGATGAGGTCATGCGGCGGGCGTCGGCCAGGCTGAAGTTGCACCACTACCAACTCCTGTTTGCCGCAATGGAGACCGCACGCATTCGCGGCGGGAACCTGCCCGAGACGCTCGACCGGCTCGGCGAGTCGCTCCGCGAGATCATTCGGCTCGAAGAAAAGGTCAGGGCCCTGACCGCCGAGAACAAAATGAGCGCCATCATGATGGGCCTCATGCCCCTGGTCGTCGCGGGCATCTACTATATGATCGAGCCGACCTGGGTGGAGGCGCTCTTCAACGACGAGTACGGAATGCTCCTGCTCGTCATTGCCATCTTTCTGAACCTTGTCGGGTTCCTCTGGATTCGCAAGATCGTGACGTTCGAGATCTAGGCCGCAACGAGGGAGACGGACGGCGTGATTCTGATCGTCATCATCAACGTGCTGGTGTTCGCGTCGGTGTTTCTGTTCGTCTCTGCGCTGTTCCGCACGCCGATCGAGACGGAGGATGCATCCGCATTCCGGATCGAGGTGGACAATATTGATCGCGACACCATCTTCGAGAGCGCTTTCATGCGGCCGTTCCTGGTTCCCATCTACCACGTGGTTCGGCGGCTGAACATGCCGGGTCTGAAGCGGCACATCCTGAAACTGCTTATGGCCCTCGGCAATCCGAACCAATACACCTCCGACGAGTACCTGGTCATCTGCACGGTGTGGGGCCTGATCGCGGCCATCGCGCTGTGGCTGGGGGTCTGGGCGATGCTGGGGTACCTCTCGATTCTGGCCCTGCTGGGCTACCTGGCGGTCGGTTTTGCCGTGGGGTTCTTCACGGCGTACCTGCTGCTTCGCGAGCGGGCCTTGGCCCGTCTGCGTATGATTGCCAAGCGCCTGCCGTACACGCTCGACCTGATTGCCATGGCGATGGACGCCGGCGCGACGTTTTACGAGGCCGCCAACGCCGTTATCCGCGACGACCCGGAGGAACCGCTGAACCAGGAGTTCGGCATGGTGGTCCGGGAGATCGATTTCGGCCGCAGCCGCCAGGACGCCCTCACCCATCTGGGCCAACGCATCAACGTGGACGGCCTCGACGGCATCATTTCGGCCGTCCTTCAGGCCGAGCAACTCGGCACGCCGCTGGCCGAGGTCCTCAAACTCCAGTCAAACCTCCTCCGGATGCGCCGCAGCATGAAGGCCGAGAGGCGAGCCGGAGAGGCCGCCGTCAAGATGCTCGTGCCGTCCATGCTCATCCTCGTCGCCGTCGTCCTCGTCATCTTCGCCCCCATCATCGTGCGCCTCATCCGTGGCCAGTACCTGGAGTAGAACCACGGTCGCCGGGATGTGGGGGGGGCGCTCCTGTAAGCGTCCAGACGCCTGCTCCCGGAAGTGGACAAAACACCTTCCGGTGCGCTTACTTGTCGAGCGGCTCCAGATAAATGTTGCGGAACTCGATGGGGCTGCCTTCGCTCTGCAGGCAGATGGAGCCGCTGGACGGGTTGGCGTCTGTGCCTTCGTTCTGGAGTTGGCCGTTGACGATGAGTTTGACCGTGCCGCCGTCGCAAATGATGTCGTAGGTATTCCACTGGCCGGCGGGTTTCTCGCTCGACGGGGCCTTCTTCTTGACGTTGGCGAAGGCTTTCGGCCCGATCTGCTCTCCGGCCACCTTGATCGTCGAGTGGCTCAGCAGCCAGAAGTCACCGGCATTCTGGTGCATGAGTTGGGCCTCGATGCACTTGGGCCAGACCCTGTCGATGCCGGTGCGGTGAAGCAGCACGCCGCTGTTGGTGGGCTTCTCGGCCCATCGCCATTCCACGTGCAGTTTGTAGTTTGCGTACTCCTCGCAGGTGCGGATGTAGCCGTTGGGTTTGCCTTCGCAGCGGATGATGCCGTCGCGGACGCTCCAGACCTTGTCCACCGTCCATTTCTTGTCGGGGCCGCGCTGGTCGTTCGGGATGAAGCGGACCCAACCGCTGAGGTCCTCGCCGTTGAAAAGGACAATTTTGCTGGTGGGGACAACGGGCCAGGGCTTGTTCTTATCATTGGCGGGCTCGATGGTGATGTTGCGGAACTCAATGGGCACACCTTCGCTCTGAAGGCAGATCTTGCCGCCGCTCAGGGAACAGGCGGTCGCCTCGTTCATGAGTTTGCCGTTGACGTACGGCCGGACGGTGTCGCCGACGCACCAGACCTCGTAGACGTTCCACTGGCCGGGCTCCTTTTCGTTGTGGGCGTCGTACTTGACGACCCTTCTGCCCCCGACGCGATGGCCGCCGCTGCTGTGCTCGTTGAACTCGACGCCGCCGATTTCGAAAAAGTCGCCCTGGTTGCGGAACATGCCCTGGCATTCCAGGCTCTTGGGCCAGACGCGGTCTTCGCCGACCATGTGGACAAGGATGCCGTTGTTCCCGGTGCGGCCGGGCCAGCGATACTCGACGCGGACCTTGTAGTTCTTGTAGGCCTTGGCGGTGCGGATGTAGCCGGCCGGCTTGCCGGTGCAGGCCAGGATGCCTCCGGCTTGGATGGTCCAGGTCTCATCCACCTTGCCTTCGCCTCGCAGATGGCGGACCCAGCCGTCGAAGGTCTTGCCGTCGAACAGCACGGTCTTGGCCGTTGGTTCAATCGCCTCTTCCGCCCCCATGGCCGCCGACAACGGAGCCAGCACCACGCACACGACACCGAGAATCCATGCTTCGCGTTTCATCACGCTCTCCTTTCCAAACGGGAGTTGAGGATAGGGAACCTGTCGTCCACCCTCTTGGGTGGCCACCGGCGACGACTCAGCATAAGGGAAAGAAAGGCACAGTCAAGACTCATGCTTTCCCCTCAGCCTCGCCGGTGTCCACTCGGTAGGTGACGCTCTTGCCTTTTCCCGGGTCCAATGCCACAATCTTCATGCCGGGACCCTTTTGATTCGCGCCGGTGGGCGATGCCCCGTGGATCAGCCCGATTCCTCGCCCGGCCGCAGACAGGGGGCAAGATCATGCATCCGAGCGTTCTGCTGCCGGTGCTGTGTGCGGCGTTGGTTGGCATAGGCGTGGCGTTGCCGGCGGCGGAGGTGGCCGAGCCTCCCGGCGCGGGCGACCGCATCCAGCCCTGGCCGAAGAATCCCTATTACTGGCAGTTCAAGGGGGTGCCCGTGCTGCTCTTGGGCGGGTCGGTCGAGGACAACCTGTTTCAGATACCGAACCTGGCCGAGCACCTGGACCTGCTAAGCGCGGCCGGCGGCAACTACGTCCGCTGCACCATGAGTTGCCGCGACCAGGGCGACGTCTGGCCGTTCGCCGGGACGGGCGGCGCGTACGATCTGGACAAGTGGAACGGCGAGTTCTGGCGCAGGTTCGATGAGTTCCTCGCCGAGACCGCCCGGCGCGGCATCATCGTCCAGATCGAAGTGTGGGCCACCTTCGACTACTACCGCGACCTCTGGCAGCGGAACCCCTTCAACCCGAAGAACAACGCCACCTACACGGCCGAGGCGTCGGGGCTGCCGCTGGAGGTGAAGACGCATCCCACGAGGACGGAGAACGATTTCTTCCGCTCGGCGCCCGGAGCAAAGAACCTGAAGGTGGTGCTCAAGTACCAGGAGTGGTTCGTCGAGAAACTCCTCTCCTGCAGCCTCCGCTGCGACCACGTCCTGTACTGCATGGACAACGAGACGAGCGTCACGCCGAAGTGGGGCGCGTACTGGGCGACGTTCATCCGCAGGAAGGCGGCCGCCGCCGGCCGGCGCGTCGAGGTCACCGAGATGTGGGACAAGTGGGACCTCGCGCATCCGCAGCACAACGCCACGTTCGACCATCCGGAGACCTACTCCTTCGTCGATATATCGCAAAACAACCACAACAAGGGACAGACGCACTACGATAATATGCAGAAGCAGCGGCGGCGCCTCGCACAGCGGGTCCGCCCGATGAACAACGTCAAGATCTACGGGGCCGACGGCGGCCGCTACGGCGACACGCGCGACGGCGTCGAGCGCCTCTGGCGAAACGTCTTCGGCGGGTGCGCGTCGGCCCGTTTTCACCGGCCATCGAGCGGTATCGGACTCTCGAAACTCGCGCAGCGGATGATACGAGCGGCGCGCGACGTGACCGGCGCGTTCGACCTGTTCGCCTGCAAGCCGCACGCCGACCTCCTCTCGGACCGCAACGAGGGCGAGGCCTACTGCCTGGCCCAACCGGGCAAGCAGTACGCCGTCTACTTCCCCCGCGGCGGGCAGGTGACGCTCAACACGAAAGACGCCGCTGGCCGGACGCTTCGCTGGTACGACATCGACGCCGGCACGTGGCGCAAGGTCCAAGAGGTGAAGGGCGGCGGCACGATCGAACTCAAGACGCCCGGCGCCGGCCAGTGGGCCGCCGTCGTCCGATAAGCGATTGTCCCGCAACATGCGCGGCGGGTCTCCCGACCCGCCGCGACGGAGGGAGGTGCCGCCGTGACGATCCGTACCTTCGCCGCCGTTCTGCTCGTGTTCGCGCTGCCCGCGTGGGCGGCGCCGCCGGTGGTGGTTGAGGAGGGGGACCGCCCGATACTGGCGGCGTTCCTCGGCCACGCCGAGCGGTCGGCCGCCTACTGCACGGCGGAGCGGATGGCGAAGTTCGCGGCCCAGCCGGAGGACATCGTGTGGCAGGGGTCGCGGTACATCCGTCTGCCGCTCCTGGCGTACCGCCTGACGGGCGACGCCAGGTACCTCGACGAATTCGTGAAACGGTGCGACGCTCTGTACGGCTGCCAGACGAAGGGCGGCGACGGGTTCCTCGGCTGGTACGGTCTGCCGCTGCCGCTCTTCCGCCATCCGGACCACCCTGAGGAGAAGGTCGATTGTCTCCTCACAAGTTTCGAGGTAGCGCGGATGGCCGCCGATTTTGCGCGCGTAGTCCGGGCCGACGATGCGCTCGTCCGCCGCCACGGACGCGCGGCCGAGCGCTATCTGAAGGTGGCCGAGGAGCACCTGGTCAGAAAATGGGACGCCCGCAAGTGTTACCGCGACCTCGGCAGATTGGGGGCCGTCTACAGCACGCACCCGGGCCTGAAGTCCGTCAAGGCGGGCCTCACCCAGCCGCACAACAAGCACGCCAAGATCGTCCGGGCGCTCGTCTCGCTCTACGCCGCCACCGGCAGGGATGAGCACCTCGTGAAGGCCGTCAAACTCGCCGCGCGGTTCAAGCGATGCCTCGCGCTTGCCGAGGGTCATTACACGTGGAACTACTGGGACCCGGCCGGGCCGTGGGACGTCCATCCCGAGGACCCGGCCAAGTGGAAGCACTGGATCGGGGCCGAGCATCGCGGCGGGTACTACGCCCTGTCGCTCTCGCAGGCGGTGCTGCTGTACGAGCACGGCCTGGTGTTCGACCGCTCCGACATCGACCGGTTCGTGCAGACGCAGACGACGGTCTGCTGGAACGGCGACACCGAGCATCCCAAGTGGGCCCGCGTGGACGGCCGCGCTATGGATCAAGTCTACCTGTGCGCGTACCTGGCGCCGTTCGACAATGCGATTCGCGAGATGGCCCTGGGTGCGCCCGCGCGCCGCGAACGTCTCAAGCACAAGGACCATTCGTGGCAGGGCTCGGTCGTGGCGGCCGAGTACCTGGAGATGAAGTACCTGACGTACCCGCGTTGGCGCGACGGTTCGCCGGCCGAGAAGGCGACCGCGGCGCCGTTCCTCGCCAAACCGGCAAACCAGGCGCTGCTGAAGGAACTGGCGCTGGAGGTCAAAGCGCCCGGTTACCGCGCCCCGCAGACGCCGGCGCAGATGAATCCTGGAGGTGTGCGATGAACCGACGCGAAACGCTGCGGCGGTGGATTGGATGGATTCTCCTTGCGGTGGTGATCGCCGTGGCGGTCACGTCGGCCAGGAGCCGCGCGGGGCAGCCGCCCGCCGCCGGGCCGCTCCGGGTCCATCCCGACAACCCGCGGTACTTCACCGACGGAAGCGGCAGGGCGATCCTCCTGGCCGGCTCGCACACGTGGCCGAGCCTGGTGGACATGGGGCCGAGCGATCCGCCGCCGCGGTTCGACTTCGACGGCTATCTCGATTTCCTCCAGAAGCACGGCCACAACTTCGTCCGCCTCTGGACGTGGGAGCACACGACGTGGGATACGCGCGGCAACCGCGAGAAGAAACGCCATCATTGCGGGCCCATGCCGTACGCCCGAACCGGACCGGGCAAGGCGCTCGACGGCAAGCCGAGGTTCGATCTCAGCAAGTTCGACGCCGAGTACTTCAACCGCCTCCGCCGGCGTGTCGAGGCCGCGGGCAAGCGCGGCATCTACATCTCGGTCATGCTCTTCGAGGGCTGGGCCATGCAGCACTCACCGGGCGCCTGGGAGTCACACCCCTTCCACCCGAATAACAACATCAGCGGCATCAATGGTGACACGGACGGCGACGGCAAGGGCCTGGAGGTCCACGAACTGGCCGACCCCAAGGTCACGGCCATCCAGGAGGCCTACGTCCGCAAGGTCATCGACACGGTCGGCGACCTCGACAACGTCCTCTACGAGATCTCCAACGAGAACCATCCGCCGTCAACCAAGTGGCAGTATCACATAATCGAGTTTATCCACAAGCATGAGAAGACCCGGCCAAAACAGCATCCGGTGGGCATGACGTTCCAGTACAAGGGCGGTAGCAACAAGGCGCTCTTCGACAGCCCGGCCGAGTGGATCTCACCGAACCCGAGCACCGACGTGCCCAAGGGGCACAACTACCGCGACAATCCGCCGCCCGCCGATGGCCGCAAGGTCATCCTCACCGACACCGATCACCTCTGGGGCATCGGCGGCGACTACCGGTGGGTGTGGAAGTCGTTCCTGCGCGGCCTCAACCCCATCTTCATGGACCCGTACGACGGCGAGGTCCTGGGCCTTCGCCAGCCCCAGAACTGGCCGGCGCTGCGGCGGGCCATGGGCGACGTCCTTCGCTTCAGCCGCCGGAGGGCCTTGGCCGCCATGACGCCGCAGGGCAAACTCGCCTCCACCGGCTACTGCCTCGCGAATCCCTCCAAGAAGAACCCGGAGTACCTCGTCTACCTGCCCGACGGTGGGAAGGCGACCGTGGACCTCTCGACCACGCCCGGTCCGCTCGTGGCCGAGTGGTTTGATCCGAAGACGGGCAAAACCGTGAAGGACGACTCGGCTGTCGGCGGCGCCCGCCGCGAGTTCAAAGCCCCCTTCGCCGGCGACGCCGTGCTGTACCTCGCCCTATCGTACAGGGCGAACCCCTGAGGGGAAGCCGCCATGGTCCGCTTCGTCGCATGGATTGTCACCGTCATCGGGGTGACGGTCTCGGCCGTCGCCGCCACGGAGACCCCCGTCGTCTGGGACTTTGAGGCCGACGCGGCCGGATGGCGGCCGCGGGCCGAGACGGTTGCCGTCACCCGCGCCGCCGCCGGCGCCACCCCTGCCAGCCGTGGATCGCTCCACGTGCGGGGCCCGATCCGAGTGGGGTGGAACTACGTCACCTCGCCGCACCGGCCCATGACGCCGGGCGGCCTGTACCGCCTGTCGGCGCATCTGCGCGTCGATGCGTTGGGCCCGGCCACGCCGGCCCCGTACCTGAAGTGTGAGTTCGTGGGCGCCGACCGCCGCAAGGCCCTCGGACGGGCCTCGACCGAACCCTACGACCCGGCGCGGATGGGCACGTGGCAGCGGCTGGCCGGCGAGTTTCGCGCGCCCAAGGGTGTCGTCTCCAGCTGGCTGGCCCTCGAGAAGGGCACCGCCGGGCCTTGCGAGATCGACGCACGACTCGATGACGTGCGGCTCGAGCCCATCGAGCGGCTCACGGTCTTCGACAAGTACCTTCTGGACCCGCTTCCCGAAGGGCTGGCAAAGGTCCGCGGCGTCCACCCGCGGCTGTACCTGACGGCCGATGGCTTCGACGCGCTCCGCCGCGCCATCCGCTCGACGCACAAGCCGATGTGGGACGAACTCAAGGCCCTCGCCGACCGGTATGCCCGCGGCGGCCCGCCGAAATATATCCGGCACGACCGCTACAGCGGCGACGAGCAACTCTGGCAGCGGGGTGTCGGAAACGTCATGCCGACCATCGCGATGGCCTACCGGTTGACGGGCGAGAAGCGGTATCTCGACGCCGCCAGGGCGTGGGCCCTCGCTTCGTGCGGCTACGAGACGTGGGGCCTCGGACGCATCGACGGCATGGACCTGGCGGCGGGGCACCAACTCTTCGGCCTGGCCATCGTGTACGACTGGTGTTACCAGGACTTGGGGGCGGAGGCGCGGCAGACGATTCGCGCGACGCTCGTGCGGCGGGGCGGGGCGATGTTCGACGCGGCTGTCACCGGACGCGCCTGGTGGCGACGCGCCTACCTCCAGAACCATCTCTGGGTCAACGTGTGCGGGCTGGCGGCCGCCGGGCTGGCGGTGTTCGACGAGGTCGAGGGCGCGTCGATGTGGGTCGGCCTGCCGCTCGAGAAGTTCCGCCGCACGATGGAATCGCTCGGCCCCGACGGGGCCAGCCACGAGGGTGTCGGCTACTGGCAGTACGGCGCCGAGTACCTCCTGAAGTTCATGCACCTGGCGCGCGACCTGCTGGGCGTGGACCTGCACGGCGGCGCCTGGTGGCGGAATACCGCCGCCTACGCGCAGTACCTGACGTTGCCCCGCCGGGCGTGGACACGCCGTAACTCAATCGTCGACCTTGCCGACTGCCCGCGCTACAACTGGTACGGGCCGGAGTACCTGCTGCGCCGTCTGGCGGCCTTGTACCGCGACGGGCACGCCCAGTGGCTGGCGCGCGAGGTCGCCGGCGCCAACATCGCCGCCGCCGGCGCCCCGTGGCTGAATCTCGTCTGGTTCGACCCGACGGTTGAGGCCCGGCCGCCGACCGACCGTCCGACGCTTCGCCACTTCCGCGACATGGGCATCGTGAGTGCCCGAAGCACCTGGTCGGGCGACGAGGCCCTCGTGGTCCTGAAGTGCGGGCCGTTCATCGGACACGAGGCCGTCGAGCGGTTCACCTACGACCCCGGCGGCGGGCACGTCCACCCCGACGCGAACCACTTCGTCGTGTTCGCGTGCGGAGAATGGCTCGTCCGCGACGACGGCTACCGCGCCAAACGCACCGGCCAACACAACACGCTGCTGGTCGGCGGCAAGGGGCAACTCGGCGAGGGACGCATGTGGTTCGACGGCGCGCCCTGCCTTCGACGAAAGGCCCGGCCGCGCATCCTACGAGCCGAGAGCACGCCGGCGCTCGACCACATCGCCGGCGATGCGACCGCGGCCTATCCGCCCGAGGCGGGGCTCACGCGGTACGTCCGCCACCTCCTTTTCCTCAAGCCCGACGTGCTCCTTGTCATCGACGACGTGGACGCCGAGAAGGAAACCGATCTGGAACTTCGGTATCATCCCGAACAGCAGGCGGCGACTCGCCGGGGCGACGCCTTTGTGACACGGGGCGAGAAGAGCGTCCTCAGAATCGAGATCCTGACGGCCCAGGGCGCCGCCGTCGCCGCTGAACCTCTGGCCGTTGCGGGCCGACACGGCGAGGACGGCGAGCAGATGCTGACGGTCCGGCTGCGGCGGCGCGGCCGGGCGTGGCGAAGCGCGGTGGCCCTCTCGTGGGCTCCCAAGGGCGCCGAGCCGGCCCCCGTCTCGCTCCACGCGGACGGCGACGCCTGGACCTTCGCGGTCGGTGGCCGCACGGTGACCTTCGATTGGCGGACGGGCCAGGTGGAGGGCGTGCGATGACTTGGTGGGGCGCGGCGATGATCCTCAGGCCGACCGGCTCTTGCGCTTGACAAACCCGACGGTGCGGGCGACAGTACCGGCCGCCTGCCCTGCGCATCCGCCCGTGAAGGAGGCGATCTGTGCTCGCGGCCGTCCTGAAAGACTACGATAACCTGGTTCTGGAAGACGTTCCGCAGCCCGAGCCCGGCATCGGCGAGGCCGTGGTCCGCATCCGGTCGTGCGGGTTCTGCGCCACCGATTACAAAGCCATCAAGGGCATCCGACGCAACGTCGTCTTTCCGCTCGTTCCGGGGCACGAGCCGTCGGGCGTCGTCGCGAAGGTGGGGCCGGGCGTCGAGCATTTCAGGCAAGGCGATGAGGTTATCCTCCAGCCGTCCGGTTACTGCGGCGTGTGCGCGCATTGCCGCACCGGAAACACGCATTACTGCGAGCACGCCTTCACGACAGGCGGCGACGGACCGCCGGTGACGTGGCCCGGGTCGTTCGCCGAGTACACGAAGACGCTCTCCCGGTGCCTGTTTCACAAGCCGCCGTCGCTCTCGTTCGATGCGGCGGCGCTCACCGAGCCGCTTTCCGGCGCGTGGAAAGGCGTCGTCCAGTACAGCCGGATGCAGGTGGGCGACGACGTGGTCGTCATCGGCACGGGGGGCATCGGCCTTCTGTGCCTGATGGTGGCGAAGGCGGCCGGGGCCGGAAGGCTCGTCGCCATCGACAAGAGCGACTACGCCCTCGCCAGCGCCGCCGCCCTCGGCGCCACGCACACCGTCAACCCGAACAACAAGGATGCGAAGCAGCGCGTCTACGAGATCATGCCCGACGGGCCGGACCTCGTGGTCGAGGCGGCCGGGCCCATCGAGGCGGTGCGGATGATGGTCTCGCTGCTTCGGCGCGGCACGCGGTGGAACGTGTTCGGCATAACGACCCATGAGACGTTCGAGATGGACGGCGGCCTCGCACACTTCCTGGAGGCCCGCATGGACGCCTCGTTCGGCACCACGCCCAGGGCCATGACGGCCGCCATCCGCCTGATGGAGCGCGGCCTGGTGGACACCGACAGAATCATCTCGCACCGGTTCCCGCTCGCCGACATCCACAAGGCCGTCGAGGTGATGGGCACTCCGGAACGGAACAAAGTCATCGTCAACCCGTGAAAGGCATTGTCCGCCGCGACGACGTCGTGAAGGTGGTGCTGGAATGGTGAACGGGCATTTTAGCCGCGACCCGAAGGGGAGCGCGCTCTCCCCTGCGGGTCGCGGCTAAAAGGGCATCGCTTCTCGGCGACGAGTCAAATCAGTTCGGGCCGGGCAGGCGGCTCCTATTTCACGCAGTACTCATCGAAGCCAAGGCGCTGGAGTTCGGCCCGCACGTGCTCGGCCTCCTCCGGCGTCAGGTTTCGCATCGGGGGGCGAGCCGGGCCGCAGTCCAGGCCGACCATCTTCATGACGCTCTTGGCGGCCGGCAGGAACGAACCGGTCGTCGTGTACAGCAGGTGGATCATCTCGCGGGACCGGCGCTGAAGGTCGCGGGCCGTGTCGAGGTCACCCGCCTCGAACGCCTCCATCATCCGCACGTACAGCGGCGCCGAGAAACTGTACGTGCTGCCGACCGCGCCGCGTGCGCCGATCGCCAGGCCGGCGAGCAGCGTCTCGTCGCGGCCGTAGAGGATATCGAACCGTCCGTCCGCCACGTCGAGGCACCGTCCATAGTCCATGAGGTCTTCCCAGGTGTACTTAATGCCGGCGAGGGTCGGGATGGCCTCGGTCGCGGCTTCCAGGAAGTCGGCCATCGGGAACTCGACGCCGGTCATCCCGGGGATGTGGTAATAGTAGAAGGGCAGCGCGGGCGCCGCCTCCGCAACCCGGGCGCAGAACGCCACCAGGTCCTCGATGGTCTGCGGCTTGAAGAAACACGGCCCCATCGCGCCGATGCCATAGGCGCGGATCTCGGCCGCGTGGGCAGCGAGCGCTTTGGACTCGGCCAGACTGTTGTGGCCGACGTGGATGATGACCTTGAACCCGTCGGCCGCCGCGTCCGCCCACCGCCTGGCGACGTCCATCCGCTCGGCGACCGTCAGCAACAAACTTTCGCCGGTCGTTCCGCACGCGAACACGCCCGCCACGCCGTTTCGCGCCAGCAGGTCGGCGTACGGTTCGACGGCAGCGAGGTTCACGCCACCGTCTTCAGCCATCGGCGTAAACGGCGCCGCAATCAGCCCTTCGATGCGTTCTGCCATGGCGCGGGTTCCTTCCTCATGCGTCTTTCCGCTGGAGCGTGTAGAGCGTCAGCCCCGCGAGGGCCTTGCGCCGGGCGGGAATGATGAGGCTCGCGACGTATCCGACCACGACGCACGTGACCACGCCGGTGAAACTGTACAGCAACAGGTACACGATGCCCGTCCGGCTCACGGTGAACTGGACGGCGGCACTGGCTGCAAGGCCCACGAGCGCGCCGACGCCGTGCGCCCGGCGGCTGAAGATGCCCAGCAGAAACAGGCCGCCCAGTCCGCCGGCGAACAGGCCGAGAACCTTGCTGAACTCGTCCCACAGACTCTTGACGTCCCATCCCGTCATGAGCAGCGCGAAGCCCATCCCGGCCAGCCCCACGACGACCGTCACCCATCGGGCCAGGGCGAGGCAGGTGCGGTCCTTCGCGTCCGGCTTGAAGCGGCGGTAGAAATCCGTGGTGACGGCGGTGGCGACCGAGTTCATGCTGGAATCGAGGCTCGACATCGCCGCCGCGAACAGGGCGGCAATCAGCAGGCCCGCCACGCCCGTCGGCAACTGCGTCACGATGTACCACGGGAAGACGGCGTCGGCGTTGGCGAGCGTCGGGTTCATCAGGTCCGGCCGCGTCTTGAAGAACGCGTACAGGGCTGCGCCCATTCCGAAGAAGAGCATCGACCCGGGGATGACCAGGACGGCGTTGGTCCAGATGCCGCGGCCGGCCGCACGCTCGTCCCGGGTCGTCAGGTACCGCTGGATGACGGTCTGGTCGCTGCCGTACGAGATGAAGTTGGCGGCCAGTCCGCCCAGCAGGACGACCCAGAAGGTGGGCGTCTGAAGGTCGAACCGGAAGTCGAAGGTGTGAAACTTGCCGGCCTCGGCGGCGATGTCGATCATGCCGCCCAGGCCGCCCGGAATGTGCGCGAGCATCAGCGCGAGCGACAGCCATGCGCCGCCCAACAGGACGACCACCTGGAGGACATCGGTCCAGATGACCGCCTCGATACCGCCGAGCACCGTGTAGATGATGCTCAGGACGGCCATCACGACGATGCAGACCCGCACGTCGATGCCCGTCACGACGCTCAGGGCGATCGACGGCAGGAACAGGATAATCCCGATCCGCCCCAGGTGCAACAGCATGAACATCACGCTGCCGAACAGACGCGCCGCCACGTTGAAACGCTTCTCCAGGTACTCGTACGCCGTGGTCACGTTCAGGCGGCGGAAAAACGGCAGGATCAGGAAGATGATCAGCGGCGCGACCATCACGATGGCCACGTTCCCCATGAAGTATCGCCAGTCGGTGGCGAACGTCTTGGCGGGGATGGCCATGAACGTGATGGCACTCAGTTGCGTGCCATAGATGCTGAGACCCGCCGCCCACCACGGCACGCGGCCGCCCGCCTTGAAGAAGTCGTCGGTCGTCTTTTCGCGCCGCGAGAAGTACACGCCCATCGCCACCAGGGCGGCCAGGTACACGCCCAGCACCGCGTAGTTGATCCATCCGAACGGCCGGGCCGGCGGCGGGTCGGCCTTCCAGACCTTCGGCGTGCGCACGCCGGGCCGGACCTCGCCGCTGGGGATGAAGATCGAGTCGCCGCGCGCGACCGCCGTCGTCGTCACGGGGCAGGCGCCCGGGAACCGGCCGACGCGTGTCCACGTGTCGGTGATCGTGTGGTAGGCGAGAAGATCGCGGCTGAAACCGGGATGGTCGTCGAGGATGCGGTTCTTCCCCCTGGTGAGCGCATCGGCTTCGGCGCCGTCTCCGCGATCCGTCGCTTCGTCGATCCGGCGTCCGAGGCGCTCGAGTTCGAGGAACCGTTTCCCGTCGCCGCCGCCGAACACCAGGATGTGACCCGCGCCCGAGGCGACGGCCGACGCCGCCATGATCGAGCGCGGCGGTTCGCCTTGGGGGGCAACGTCGGCCAGGCGCGTCCACGTACCGGTCTTGGGTTTGTACCGGTAAGCGTCGGTCAGGACCCGTGTCTCGGCGTCGGGGGCGATGTATCGGCCGCTGAAAAGGTAGAAGCAGTCGGTCGCCCCGTCGCTCTGCGCGGCGGCCACCGGGAGTATGCGCGACGGTCCGGGCCAAGGGGCGAGTTTCTCCCACGCAAAGTCCGGGTTCCGGTCGGTCTCTTTCGGATCGAACAGCGACAGGTCCAGCCGCCAGAAATGCTTCGTCGCCCGGGCGCCGGTCATCGTCTCCTGCCCGCCGGCAACGTAGATGGCATCGCCAACCTTGGCGGCCGCCATGAACGCCAGCGGACGGGGCAGGGACGGAAGCGTGCGATGGATAAGGCCCTGCTCGGCCGCATCGTACGCGACCAGCACCGTCTCGGTGTAGCAGCGCTGGGCGTCGCATCCCCCGATGCAGAGGATGCCGTGCTTTGTGGTGACCGATGCGCCGTAAGCCAACGGCCGCGGCAGTTTGCACTGCTCGTTGGTTCGCCATTCGTAGGTGCCGCCGCGAGCGGGTTCGAGGACGAAGGCGTTGTCGTGCCAGACCTTCTTGCCGCCGCCCCACGGCGGCGCGTCGGGGAAGTTCGCACCGCCCGCAACGATGAGCCTGCCGCAGTCCACGCCGACGAACGGGCCGGCCACGCCGGGTTGGGTCTGCTGCCCCGGCGCGGGCGGCAGCGGCGGCAGGTCGGTCCAGGTCAGGGCGTCTCGTGCCGGCGGCTGCGCCTCGGCGCCCAGCGCCGACGACGAGGCAACCATCAGGCAGACGGCCATCGCCAAGAGGCGCCACATGCGTCTCGTTTCCGGGTGTCGTCGCCGGTGTGCCATACGCCGCAGGCTACCGCACCATCCCGCTCGACGCAAGGAAACCGCGCCGGCGGAGCGGCAAGGTGGCGGGGCGCCGTGCGGCCCCATATTGCGTTGGCGTTGGCGTCGCCGCCGCCCTATCATCCGTTCAAGTTCCTGTCACCGGGGCGGAGGCCGATGCGCTGAGCGCCATCGAGCCCGCCGCGGGAGCGGCGGGGCACGTACCTGTACGATGAACGCTAATACAAGGAGCTCGCTCTTGATCCGACCACGCACGCTTCGTCTTTGCCTTGTCGCGACACTGCTCCTGGCTTCGCCGGGGCCTTCGCCCGCTGCGACGAAGCATTCGCTCCCCGCCTTCGACTTCACTCGTCCGGCCGGGGCGGCGGCCGGGGAAGCCTACAAGACAGGACCCGGCCCGCAGGAGGTCGAGACGATCACCTACGACTGGCTCGACGCGAAACGCGAGCGGCCGGTGCCCGTCAGGGTGTACTACCCGAAGACCGGCGAGGGAAGCGTGCCGGTCATCGTCTTTTCGCACGGCCTCGGCGGGTCGCGCGACGGATACGCCTACCTCGGCCGCCACTGGGCGAGTCACGGCTACGTCTCGGTCCACCTCCAGCACAAGGGGAGCGACACCGACGTGTGGCGCGGCAAGGCGAACCCGATGAAAGCGATGCGCGAGACGGCGGTCGATCCGCGCAACGCCATTGCCCGCACCCGCGACGTCCGCTTCGCCATCGACCGGCTCGAACAGATGAACCGCGAGACGCCGCCGCTCCGGGGCAGGCTCGACCTGGCGCGCGTCGGCATGGCGGGCCACTCCTTCGGCGCCCACACCACGCTCGCCGTCGCCGGACAGACGTACACCCCGCTGCTTGGGAAGCCGAAGACGGCCGACCCGCGCGTCAAGGCCGCCATCCCGATGAGTTCACCCGTGCCGGCCCGCACGATCGGCCTCGACGCCGTGTACCAGCACATCCGCATCCCGTGCTTCCACATGACCGGCACGCTCGACTCGAGCGTCATCCGCGAGACGGACCCCAAGCAGCGCCGCATCCCGTTCGACCACACCCGCGGCGCCGACCAGTACCTCGTGACGTTCGAGGGCGGCGACCACATGGTTTTCTCCGGGCACAGGCGCCGCTTCGGCGACGGCGTGAAGGACCCGCTCTTTCACAACCTTATCCGCCGGAGCACGACGGCGTTCTGGGACGCGTACCTCAAGGGCGACGCCAAGGCAATGGCGTGGCTGGCCGACGGCGGCTTCGAGACGCTGCTCGGGGCAAACGGCGTGTTCGAGAAGAAGATCAAACGGCGCGCGAAGCGCGCCCAGCCGGTCGTCGAGCCCGCTGCCGTCGAGCCCGCTGCCATCGAGCCCGCCGCCGTCGAGCCCGCCGCCGTCGAGCCCGCCGCGGGAGCGGCGGGGCACGTACCAGGCCCATGATCATCAACCAGAGGAGATCGACTTTGCCGCGACCGCTCGCCCTCTCTCTTTGCTTTGTCGCGATACTGCTCCTGGCTTCGACCGCGCCTTCGCCCGCCGCGACGAAGCCTTCGCTCCTCGGCTTCGACTTCACCCGGCCGGGCGGGGCGAGCGGGTGGCGGCCGACGCACGACATCTCGCGCCTGGAAGGCACGCGCGAGGGCTTGGTCATCGAGATCAGCGGCGGCGACCCGTACACGATGGGCCCGGCGCTCGACCTGCCTGCCGGTGCGAAACTCTGGCTGCGGATGCGTCTGAAGGCATCGCAGCCCGGCACGTGCCAGGTCTTCTACTGGAAGCACGGTTCGGGCGCCTCGGAGGCAAAGAGCGTCCGTTTCGCCGTCCCGACGACCCACTGGGTCGAGAAGCGCGTGCCGCTGCCGGCGCTGGGCCC
Organism: uncultured Anaerolineales bacterium; assembly: GCA_964539385.1. Taxonomy (GTDB): domain Bacteria; phylum Planctomycetota; class Phycisphaerae; order FEN-1346; family FEN-1346; genus JAUVZF01. The sequence goes on from CAZIJC010000002.1 coordinate 41,500, forward strand.
CAAGACGCACTTCCGCATCGACCCGCCGGGCGCTAAGGGCCGGGCCGTCATCGCCGCCATGACGTTCGAGCCGCGCGTCCTCCATCCCGAACCGAGGTGGCCGAAGCCGGTGCCGCCGGACTTGGCAGGCGAGACGGTCACCGTACGCTCGGGCGACCTCGTGCTGCGCCACGGCAAGGCGTCGCCGGGCGATTTCGTCGTCGAGGTCGCGGGCCGGAAGATGGCGACAAGCCTGACGCCATCGCTCATCGGGTACGTCCAGGACAGCGAGGTGCGGTGGATGCCCACCGGCCCGCATCTCCGCGACGCCGACGGCGCGACGTGGCGCATCGACTGGACGTTTGCGTCAGGCCGGCAGTCCGGGACCGTAGACGTCGCCGTACGGGTCACGGTGGACCGGCTGCGCGACGTCGTCTTTATGCCGATGTTCTTCCTGGCGCCGGGCGCGGGGTCGTTCGGCAACCAGAAGAATCAGGGCCTCTTTGCGGGCCTGGAGTACCTGGCGAACGAGCCGTCGAGCAGCGAGGCCGACATCAAGGGGCCTGCCTCGAAGCGGCAGGTGCCCCACAGCCTGAAGATCACCATGCCCCTGATGGCTATCCAGGCGAACGACCGGTACGTGGGCCTCGCCTGGGAGCGCGACCCGCAGTTTGCTGCCGTCTTCGATTCGCCCGACCGCCTGTTCGGCACGGGCGGCCACGTCATGGGCCTCATCTTCCCCGGCTCCGACGGCGAGAACCGGCCCGAAGCAAGCCTGATGCCGTACGGCAGCGCGCGGCTGGAGGCAAACAAGCCGCTCGTCCTGAAGGCCACCATCATCGGCGGCAAGGGCAAGAGCGTGATTCCCGCCGTGCGGCAGTACGTCGCATTGCGCGGCCTGCCGACGGCGCCCGACACGGGTCTCGATACAGACGGCTACGCGCGATTGGCCGCCGCCGGATGGCTCGACTCGAAGATCCGCGAGGGCGACCTGTATCGCCACGCCTTCTGGCCGAAGTTTGGACCCCACCCGGCGGCCGACGCGGCCCTCTGGATGGATTACCTCGCCCGGCACACCGGCGACGCGGCGTTGGGGGCGAGGCTCCGGAAGGCGGCGGACGGCGCGCTGGCGCGAGTCAACCCGCGCGATTACTACCACTCCGGCGTCTCGCACGTCCGCTACCCCGCCGCGCCGCTCACCTACGGCCACGTGGCGGAGGCAGTGGAGCGAGCGCGGCAGTCGGGGCGCAACGCGCTCAAGCGTTTCGAGCCCGATGGCAGAGTCCTGTATCGGCGGGCGAAGAATAAGCCCGACTTCGGCAGCACCCATTTCACGCCCGACGCCAACGGCCTGACGGGCCGCGTCGTGAAGGACGTCCTGGAGGCGGCCGCCTTCTGCGGCGACGCGGAACTCATCAAGGAGGGCCTGCGCGTCCTGCGGGCGCTCGAGGAGTTCGCGAACACCGTCCCGCGCGGAGCGCAAACGTGGGAGATTCCCCTCCACACGCCCGACATCCTCGCCTCGGCCCATCTCGTCCGCGCCTACACGCTCGGCTACGAACTGACCGGCGAGAAGCACTTTCTCGACCAGGCCCGGTACTGGGCGTGGACGGGCGTGCCGTTCGTGTACCTCGTCAACCCGACGGGCGGCAAGGTCGGGCCGTACAGCACCATCGCCGTCTACGGCGCGACGAACTGGCGGGCGCCCGTCTGGCTCGGCCGCCCCGTCCAGTGGTGCGGCTTGGTGTATGCCGATGCGCTGTGGCAGTTTCTGGACGCCGGCCCCGAGGCTTGGGTCGGTCCGTGGTGCGACATCGCGTCGGGCATCACGGCCGCCGGCATCCAGCACTCCTGGAAGCAGAACGACAAGGATCGCCAGGGCCTGCTGCCCGACTTCTTCCACCTGCGCGACCAGCGACGCGACGGCCCCGCCATCAACCCCGGCACGGTTCAGGCCAGCGCCCCGTGGCTGTACGATGGGATGCTCGTCGTGTACGACTTCCATGTGTTCCGCCGCCATGGGCTCTACGTTCATGCGCCGGGTCCGGTCGCGAAGGACCTGGTGCCGGACGATCGCGTGGTGTTCGTTGTGGAAGGCCCGTCCAGCGGGCCCTACTACGTGCTCGTCAGCGGCCTGAAGGCCGAGCCGTCCATCCGCCTGGGCGGCAAGGACGTGCCGGTGTCCGACCCCCACCAGTACCTGCCGACCGGCAATCTGATCCTGAAGGTCGAAGGCTTAGCGCACATCACCATCGTCCCGTAAGTTACAAACCGTTTACACCGTCGAGTCAACAATTGGTGTACAACAGGACGAGAGAGGTAGTGTGCCAGACCGTCCGTGCCTCGCCGGCAGCGGGCTTTTCGCCGGCGAGCGCCATAGGGAAGCCGGAGAATGCGCGGAACCCTATGTGGCAAGCCGCGTCTATTCAGGAAAGCGCATGCGCGTCTTCGCCGCGCCGGCGGCGAGAGCGAACGTCCGATACCGAAGCACTCAAGGACCATTACCGAGGGCATGACCATGCGAACGTCTCGAATCTGGCCGATGGTTGTGGTTTTGACGATGGCCGTCTTCCTGCCGATGGTGGAGGCGGTGCACGCGGCGGCGGCGGAACCGGCCGCCAAGCCTCTCTCGGCGGAGGAGGCGAAGGCCGTCCGCGAACAGAGCATCTACATCCCTTATGAGAAACTCCGCGAGGTCTTCGAGAAACAGGGCCGCGGGGTGTTCCTGCCCTACGAAAAGTTCCAGGAACTCTGGAAGGCCGCACGCGACAAGACCGCACCGCCCCCCGAGACCAAGCCACCCATCGACGCCCTCATCACCGAGGTCTCCGGCGTGGCCACCGTCTCGAAAGACGTCGTCACGGTCGAGGCCACACTGAAGTTCGAGGTCCTCAAGGAGGGCTGGAACGAGGTTCTGCTCCGCCTGCGCGACGTCGCCCTGACGAAGGCGACGCTCGGCGCCGAGCCCGCGCGCATCATCTCCGACGCCAAGGCAGGCTACAAACTCCTGGTCGAGAAGAAGGGCAAAGACCCGCAGCAGTTCACCCTGACCCTCGGCTTCGCCAAGGCCTACTCGAAGGCGCCGGGCCAGAACAGCGTCTCGTTCGAGAGTCCGCAGGCCCCGGTGAGCAAGTGGGAGGTCCGCATCCCCGAGTCGGGCGTCAAGGTGAACATCCATCCGCTCCTGGCAGCCACCGAGGTCCCGCCCGCCGCCGGCGCCGACGCCAAGCAGACCGTTGTCCTGGCGTTCGTCGGCGCTGCGCCCACCGTCCGGATCGACTGGACGCCCAAGGCCGAGGGCGCCAAGGGCCTCGCGGCGCTGGCGAGCGTCCAGATCGAACAGCAGACGGCCATCGAAGAAGGCGTCACGCGGACCCGTGCGACGCTGGCCTACGAGATCAGCCGGGCGGAACTGGCGAGCCTCCAGGTCGAGGTCCCCGCCAACCAGAAGGTGGCCGGCGTCTTCGATCCGAACGTCCGCGAGTGGTCGGTGGAGGCCGCCGGAGGCGTCCAGAAGATCACCGTCCAACTGTTCGAGCCCGCCAAGAAGACGCAGAACCTGACGCTCGAACTCGAAAAGTTCAGCGCCGAGCAGCCCCCCCAGGTCAAAGTGCCCGTCATCAAGGCCCTCGGCGTGGGACGCCAGCAGGGCGTGGTCGTCGTGCAGGTGGCCTCCGGCCTGCGGGCCGAGGCCGTCGCCCACGCCGGCCTCCTGCAACTCGATGCGGCCGAACTGCCCAAGACGCTCGCCAAGGGCAAGTGGGATTTCTCCTACCGTTACGCCGCCCTGCCGTTCGACCTGACCCTCGGCGTCGAGAAGGTCCAGCCGCGCATCCTCGCCGACTCGCTCGTCGAGGCCCACCTCGGCACCGAGGCGCTGACGGTGGATTTGCTGACCGTCTATACGGTTGAGCGGGCCGGCGTGTTCCGTTTCGAGATCGACGTGCCTGAAGGCTACGACGTCCGCAGCGTGCGCGGCGCGGCCGTGGGCAAGGCCGTTCGCCCCGCCCAGGTCGAGGCCCATCACCTGGAGGGCCCGAACAAGACGCGCCTCGTGGTGAACCTGTCGCGCAAGGCCATGGGCAAGGTGGCCCTGGCCGTCGGGCTCCACAAGACGCTGCACGAGCCGGACCTCCTGGCCCCCACCGGCAAGGCGGCCAACATCCCGCTGGCCATCCCGCGCGTGGCGCCCGACAGCGTCCAGCGCGAGACGGGGCGCCTGGTCGTCTATGCCCCGGAGAGCCTTCGCGTCAACCCTGATAAACCGACCGGCCTGCGGACCGTTACGTTCCAGGAAGCGACCAAAGACATGCGGCGGACGCAGCGCGGCGGCGAGCGGCCCGTCCTGGCGTTCGCCTACACCGAGGAGCCGGCGTCGTTGGCCCTGGCCGCCGAACGCCGCAAGCCTCACGTCACCGTGCGGCAACTGCTGGTGGCGCGGATCGATTCGGGGGTCGTCAAGTACTCGGCCACGTTCTTCTACGACGTGCTCTACAGCGGCGTGAAGAACCTGCGGCTGGACGTGCCGCAGGACCTCGCCGCCGACATCCGCGTCACGCCCCTGACCATTCGACATGAAACCATTGCCGAGAAGCCCGACGATCTCGCCGACGGATACGTCGCCTGGCAGTTGACCGGCGATGCGGAGTTCATGGACTCGGTCGGGGTGACACTGACGTGGGAGAAGAAGATCGAGAAACTCGACGTCGGCAAGAGCGTGAACCTCGATATTCCGCGGCTCATCCCGCGCGACATCGACCGGGCATGGGGACAGATCGTCCTGGCCAAGGCAGAGACCATCGACGTGCAACGGGCAGAGGGCGAGGAGAAGGTCAAGGGCCTCAGGCCCATTGACCCCCAGCACGACCTGATGCCCGGCGCGGCCGTCAAGGCCGCGGCCCGGGCCTTCGAGTTCCACGAGGACTGGGCCCTTACGGTCGTCGCCACGATGTACAAACTCGAGGACATCAAGCACACCGCCATCGAACGGGCCTTCGTCCGGATGGTCGTGACGCGAAGCGACCTCATCAGCGTCCAGGCCCTCTACCGCGCCCGAAGCGCCCGGCAGCGGCTTCGGGTGAGGCTGCCGGCCGATTTCCACGAGTTTGACCGTGACCCGCTGCGAATCAACGGCCGCCCCGTGTCGCTTGAACACAGCGGCGACCGCACCACGTTCTTCGTGCCGCTGATCTCGCTGACACCCGACGAGCCGTTCCTGCTGGAACTGCGGTACACCGTCAAGGGCGCCGGCATGACGCTCGAGTGCCCCGTCTTTCCGGAAGAGCCCGCCGTCCAGAAAGTGTACCTGTCGGCGTGGCTGCCTGAGGAATGGGACTTCCTCGGCTCGGTCGGCCCCTGGACCGACGAGTTGTACTGGCACGTGCGTTTGGGCGACCTCGTCTGGTATCCGGCGCCTTATCGCAACGACGCCTCACTGCTCGAATGGGTTCGCCAGGGCATGAAGACCGAAGGCGGCGCCGAACAGAGTTTCCAGACCGACGGTCGGCAGTACCTGTTCTCGACGCTGCGGCCCGAGGAGCCGCCCGACGGAAGCCTCCGCCTCGTCGCGATGGACAGCGACTACCTAGCCATCCTCGTATTCGTCGTCATCCTGGCGGTCGGCATCGCGCTCCTGCTGACGCCGTGGACGACGCGGTGCATCGCCGTGGGCGCCTTCATCACTCTGATGGTCCTGCTGGGCGTGTTCGCACCGACGTTTGCGGTCCAGGTAACCCGCAGCGTGATGGTTGCCGCCGTCTCCATCGTGGCGGTCATCTGGCTCCTGTGGTACCTGCTGTGGACCCGCCCGCGCGATCCGCGCATCGGCCAGCGCAAGAAGGCCCGCCGGGCGGCCCGCGAGGCGGCGCTCGCCAGGGCCAGGGCCGCTGCGCAGCAAGCGGGCGCGCCGGCGACCAAAGCGACGCCGGCCAAACCTCCGGCCGAGAACGTAGCGCAGACCGCCGAGGAAGGCCAGCCGCCGCCACAAGACAATGACGACGACAAGGAAGGGGGTGACGACGATGCGTAACACCATCCCCATCCTGTTGCTGGCCTTGGCAGCCCTGACGGCGCCCGCTGCGGCCGTCAACAAGCCGCCGCCGGCCAATCTGCAATCTCAAATCTCAAATCTCAGATCTGAAATCCGAGATCCGAAATCCGAGAAAACGGTCCGCGAACTGCTCGTCCCGTTCGAGGACCTCAGCGTCCTGCTCGAAGGCGATCCGAACCGCGTCCTCCTGTCGCGCGACGAGTACGAGGCGCTCCTGGAGAAGGCGAAGAAGCAGGCCGAGGCCCGCGCCCCGCGCCAGGCGCTTCTCGTTTCGGCAGACTACCAGGCCAAGGCCGGCGACGAGCGGGCCGAGATCGCCGGCACGCTCACCGTCAGTGTCCTGGAAGACGGTCTGCACGCCGTCGGCCTCGACGTTGGAGGCGTGGGCCTGCGCGGGGCCACGCTCGACGGCAAAGGCGCCCCGGTCGGCCTCTCGGACGACGGGCGGCTCACACTGTTCGTTGAGGGCAAGGGCGAGCACAAACTCGTTCTCGACGTGGTGGCCCCGCTTCAGACCACCGCCGCCAGGCAGATCCTGAACTTCCGCCTGCCCACCCCCGCGCCGGCACGCATGCGGCTGACCGTCCCGGGCGACGTCGAGGTCAAGTCCGGCGCGCCGGTCGTCGCGCGCGTCTTCGACGAGGCGGCCGAGGTCACGCGCATTGAAATCCTGCCGCAGCGAGGCGACGTCTCGCTCGTCATGACGCTCAACAGCCGCCTCCTGCGAAAGGACCGCATCGTCGTCGCCCGGTCGGTCTTCCTGGACGAGGTGACGCAGGCCTACGAGCGGCTGCACGCCACCGTCTCAATGGCCGTCCTGCACCGGGCCGTCAAGGGTTTCCGGTTCGCCGTCCCGGCGGGGTTCGAGGTAACCGACGTCCGGTCGCCGAATCTGGCGCGCTGGGCCATCGTGACCGAATCCGGCCGCCGCATCCTCGACGTCCACCTTCGCGACGAGACGACCGAGACGGTCGTCCTGAACCTGTCGGCCGTGCGGATGAAGCCGGACCTCGGGGCGTGGGCGCTGGCGAAATTCGAACCGCTCGACGTCGTCGGCCACGTGGCCGTCGTCGGCCTGGCGGTCGAGGACCGGCTGAAGGCCGAGGCCGTCTCGCCCGAGGGCCTCATCGCCATCGACACGGCAGTCCTCGTGAAGGCGCTGCCGGCCACGGTGCTGGAGGCCCGGCCGGGTGCGGCAAAGATCCGCCCGGTCGTGGCGTATTACGCGCCGCAAGCGGCGTTCGGCCTGACGGCCCGGTTCGTCAAGCCGCCCGCGCGACTGCGCGTAACGACCAACCTGCTGGTGATCCTCGAGGACGGCGGCCTGACGGTGCGCGGCGGGTTCGCCCTGGTGCCGGAGCAAGAGAAACGCTTCGCCTTCGATTTCTCCGTCCCCGCCGGATGGGACGTGACCAGCGTCACGGCCGATGGCGGCGGCGTGACGTTCGAGCGGTACGGCAAGCCCGGCCAGGAAGGACGCGTCCACGTTCGCCTGGCCCAAGGCGTGCCCGCCGCCGCGGAGCGGCAGGTGCTCTTCACGGCCGTCCACGTGCCGAAGACCTGGTTCAGCGAGTGGGCCGGGACGGCCATGGAGTTTCCGGTCTTCGCCGTCTCGGGCGCCGCCCGCGACGTGGGCGCCATCGCCGTGGACGCTCGCGACGACATGGTCGTCCGGCCCGAGGCGCTCGAGCGCCTCATGCCGCTCGATGAGAACGAGAAGACCCGCTACGGTCTCCAGGGCGTGGCCGCCGCTCTCGCCTACCGATACGACGCCCAGCCGTATCGGGCCCGCCTGACGGTCGAGCGCACCCTGCCGCGCATCACCGCCCAGACCTTCTCGTTCTTCCGGGTCGAGCGTGACGTGCTGGCAGCCCATTACGAGATCGTCTACGACGTGACGCAGGCCAGGACGCGGCGGCTGAGACTACTGCTGCCGGAAGAGACGCCCACGGCGCTCTCGATCCGCGGCCTGGGCGGCGTGGCGCTCAAGGAGTACACGAGCGAGATCGTCGGCGAGGAAGGCAGCCGGCGGCGCCGGTGGACCGCCCTTCTGGCCGAGCGCCGAAGCGGCGCCGTCCGCCTGGCGGTCGATTTCCAGCAGCGGCTCGCCGAACTCGAACCCGAGAACCTGGCCCTGCCGATCGTCGAGGCCGACGGCGTGGCGTACCAGTCGGGCCTGGTGGCCGTCGAGGGCAGCCCCGAACTCGACGTCGTCGTTACAACCGGGGCCCGGAGAGTCGACATCGGCGAACTCGTCGATGCCGAGTACCAGCCGGGCCGCCGACTCCTGGGCGCTTACGGGTTCGTCGGCAATACGGCGCCCGTCGCGGTGGCGGTGGCGCGGCATCCCACGCTGGGTCTTCCGCCGGCGATCATCCAGCGGGCGGAGTTGGCGACGGTCCTGTCGGCCGACGGCCTGGCCCAGACATCCGCCCGGTTCCTTCTACGGACCAAGGCCCTGTTCCTCGAAGTCCGGCTGCCCGAGGACTCGACCCTGTGGTCGGCCGCCCTCGACGGCGAGCCCATCAAGCCGCAGCGCGAGGCCGAAAGCATGTTGCTGAACCTTCCGGCCGCCGCCGCCGGGGCCGTCCGCGACCTGCGCGTCGTCTACGAGACGCCGGTCGACGGGATGGCGTTCTGGAGGGGGCTCGACGTTCCGGCCCCGCGCCTGTTCCTTCACGCCGAGCCCACCGCCGAGGGTAAAGAGGTGCCGGTGGCGGACCTGGAGTGGCAACTGTTCATGCCCAGCGGCTACCGGGTGATTCGGGCCGAGGGCAGCGTCGTGACCGGCCAGGTGACGGCGCCGCCGCTGGCCGTGGCCAACGTGGCCGGCGCCTTTTACGCCGGTTCGGGCGGCGTGGATTTTGACCACGGCGCCCTGGGCCTCGTCCTGATGGGCTTCGGCGGATGCGCGATGAAGAGCGCGAAGGAGATGGCGGTCGGACGTTGGGACTCAGCGCGGGATGGTGCGGATGCGCCTCGAGACTATTTCTATGGCGACGAGTCGGAGGAGGAAGCAGCCAAGACGGGGGAGGATTTGGAGATCGCCGGCGGCGCCACTTTGAGCATGAGAGAGAAAGCCTCGCGGAGCGCCCGCCCACACGGTGCCAAGGACGCCAACCGGCTTGCGATTCGGACGGGGGAGCGCAGAGCGGCCGACGAGGCGGGAACCGGGGCTAAACCCGCCGACAAACCGCCTTCCGTCGGCACAGCCCCGGCGCCGAAGACCAAACCGGAGCCGGCCGCACTCACGCCTCGCGCGCCGCCCAAGAGGCCCGTAACGCCCGCGAAGAAGGAGGATGCTGCCAAAAGGAAACTCCATCGGGCCTGGGCACTGGAGGGCGTCGCCAGCCTCAAGATCGACCTCGTCAAGACCGGCGAGGCCGTCACGTTCCAGAGCCTCGGCACCGAGCCTCGCCTGACACTGACCGTCGTGGACGCCGGCCGCATGGAGGCGCTGGCGTGGGCGCTCGCGCTGGCGGTGCTGGTCGTCGGTCTGGCGCTGACGTCGCGGCCGGCGGCCGCCAAGGCGGCCTACGTCGTCGGCGTGGGCCTGGTGGCGACGCTCATCCCCGTCATCACGGGCCGCATCGAACTGGCGATGCTCGTCAACGGGGCGTTCTACGCGGCGTGCCTGCTGATCCTGTACTACCTGGTGGCGGGTTGTGTGCGGTGGTTCGCCGGCAAGGTGAGCGGCACGTTTGCGCCTCCGGCGACTGCGGCGGCGGGGATGGTGCTCGCCATCGCCGCAGGCGTGCTGCTGGCCGGCGGCGCATCGGCCGTCGCCGACCAGAAGGGCGCGCCGTACGTCATCCAGGTGGTGCCCCCGCCGAAGCCCGTCAAGGTGCCGGCCGACGCCATCATCCTGCCCTACGATCCCGCCTCCAAGACGGGCATCCAGGACGCCGACCGCCTGCTCGTGCCGTACGCCAGGTACGTCGAACTGTGGAACCAAGCGTATCCCGAGAAGCCCATCGGCAAGAAGAAACCGCCGGCGCCGTACGCGCTGGCCGGGGCGGCGCTGACGGCCACGCTCAAGGGCGAGGAGTACCTGCTCGTCGAAGGGCATATCGACATCGACGTCTACACCGACTCCTACGCCGTCGTGCCGCTGCCGCTGGAGGGCGGTGTCCTGGCGAAGGCCGACCTGGACGGCGCTCCCGCGCGGCTGAGCGTTGCCGAGACGGCGCCCGCGCCGAACCGGAAGAAGTCGTCGAAACCGCTGCCACAGTCCTTCGTCGTGCTCTACGTTTCGGGCAAAGGGCGGCACCGTCTTGACCTGGCGGCGCGGATGCGGCTGCATCGGCGCGGCGGATGGCGCGGCGTCGAAGGGCGGCTGCCGGTCGCCCCCGCCACGGCCCTGGCGCTGACCGTCCCGGACGCCGGGACAGAGGTTCGCCTGGGCGGCGTACCGGACCGCGCCTCCTACGACACGAAGGCGGCCGGCCAGACAATCGAAACGGCCCTCGGCGCGGGCGGCTCGGTCTCCATTCAGTGGCGGCCGAAGGTCAGCGAAGGACAACTCGACCGGACCCTGACCGCCGGATCGAAGGCCGTACTGGACGTTCAGGAAGACAGCCTGCGGCTGGTGTGGTCGCTTCACCTTGAGTTCCGCCGCGGCGAGCGAGACTTCTTTACCGTCGAGGTGCCGGGCGGCTACACCGTCGAGAAGGTGGAAGGGACGAACATCCGGGGATGGGAGGCCAAGCAGGCTGGCGAGCGGCAGGAGGTGACCGTGACCCTCCTGAAACCGGCCAAGGGGTCGGAGGACTTCACGATCACCATCTGGCGACAGGCCGATGCGGGCTCCTCGCCGGTGGCGGGTGGGGAGTTCGACGCCCCGGTCGTCGGTGTAACCGGTGCGCTCAGGCACACGGGGCAACTCGTGATCCGTCGCAGTCCGCTCCTGGACCTTCGGACGGTCGCTACCAGCGGTGTCCGCCGCGACGATCTGCCGCCCGAACCGAAGAAAACGGGAGGCGGCGCGGGGGCGACCGAGAGCCCCCTCGGCATCCGCCCGCAGGAGGCGTACCGTTTCGTGGCCACGCCGTTCTCGGTCCGTCTGGCGGCGGCGCCCGCCGTGGCGAAGAAATCGGCGACCGTCCAGATGATCGTGCGCGTGGCCCAGCGCGAGCGGAGCATGGAGGCCCGGGCGACGCTCACCGTCCGGAACCGGCCGCTTTACTGGGCCCGGTTCGTCGTGCCGCCCGACTTGAAAGTGGACCGCGTGCTGGCGCCCGGCACGTTCGAGTGGGCGCTGACCGACGAGGCGGGTCGCAGGGTCCTGACGGTGTACCTGGCAAGCGGCGTGCAAGGCGCGTGCCCGATCCTTCTGCAGGGCAAACTGGGCGAGGACCGGGAAACGCTCGATACCGCCGTGCCGCACCTGGAGGTCCTGGACGTCGATCGCCAGCAGGGCGACATCGTCGTGCAGGTGGACCCGGCGTTCGAGGTGCGGACGGAGGCCCTTGAGAACATCGAGCGGGCGCTCCTGCACCGCGCCGGCGGGTGGCTGAGCAGCGACCAGAAGACCCTGGCCGCGCTGGCCCTCCACTACACGCGTCCCGATTACGCGGGGCGGCTGGTTCTGACGGCGAAAAAGCCGGATGTCACGTGCTTCACGGTCACGAACGCGCGGGTCACCGACCGGTCGATCGACGAGACGATCCTCGTCAGTTGGACGATCCGTGGCGCCGGTGTTCGCGACGTTTCGCTGGTGCTGCCGGCGTGGATGAAGGACGCCCGCATCAGCGTGCCTCTGCTGAGGCAGAAGACGATTACGCCGGTTGCGGATGATGCGGCGTCGGTCCGCGTGCACCTGGAACTTCAGGACGAGGTCATGGGCGAGTTGCGCGTGCTCATCGAGAACGACCGTCTGCTGGCCGGCGGGACGCACGACGCGCCGATTCCGAGAGTCGAGACCGGCCGGACCGACCGCCGCTACGTTGCCCTCGAGAGCGCCGGTCGCGATGAGGTCATCGTCGAGGCGCGCGAGGGCCTCGAGCCGCTGAGTCGCCAGCAGAAGGAGTGGGCGGCCGTGGCCCGGATGCTGCGCGGCGGCATGACGCAGGCGTTCATCGTGTCGCCCGGGGCCGAGGCGCCGCGCCTGGCGTTCAGCACGAAAGAGCGGGAGACCGTGGAGACCGTCGAAGCGAAGATCGGCCTGGCCCAGACGGTCCTGGTTTTCGACTCGAGCGGCGCCTACCGGGCCGAACAGACGTATCGCATCGACAACCGGACCGAACAGTTCCTCGAGATCGAACTGCCGGAGGCGGCCGCCCTGTGGACCGCCGTCGTGGCCGGCCTGCCGGTCAAGCCGACGCTCATGGACGATGCGCGGCGCGTGCGCATCCCGATCGTCAAGACCGCCGAGGGCGACCTCGATTACGCGGTCATCCTGAAGTACGGAGGCAGCATCGACGACCTCGGCGCGCTGCGTGTGTCGGTCGCGTTTCCGCTCATCCGTCCGGTTAACATCAACGCGGAACTCAGCCAGGTGCAGGTGTACCTGCCCGAGACGCACGCCTGGTTCTGGTTCCGTGGAACGATGAGCCGGGTGACGGAAGAGGGCACCCTCCAGGCGGGCGTCCTGGCGTACAAGAACAAACTGGCCGGCCGCCTGATGCAGACGCTGCGGTCCGACAACCCGTTTGCCCAGACGCGAGCGAAGACGAACCTTTTCCAGATTTCTCGCGATATCAAGACGCACAAGCAATCGCTGGGACAGAAGTACTACGGAAACGAGGCGCTGCAATCGGAACTGTCGAACGCGGGCGTGGTCCTCAAGAACGTCGACAAGGAGATCCAGGCCCAGGAGCAGGCCCAGCAGGTGGACGCCGACTTCAACAACGATCTGATAAGGCAAGCGTACGGAGAGCAGCACAATCGCCGGGCGCGGAACCTCGTCCAGGACCTCGGCCCCAACTGGAAGGCGCAGCCGCAGCAGACGGGTGCCCGGCCGGCCGACCAGTTCGACTTCAACGACGCCTGGCTGGCCGAGAACCGGCTCGGCAACAAGGAGGCCGAAGCGCGGCAGAAGAAGGGCGCCGCACGGTTCCAGCTGGGTGGACAACAGGGCGCTGCGGTGCAGCAGCCGGTCCCGGGGCCGCAGTCGCAGGCCGCAGGACAGATGTTCCAGAGGTTCGCCGGAAAAGACTTGGCCGACCGGCAGGGGCAGCAAGCCGCCAGGCAGCAGCAGCGCCGCCTCAGCCAGAGCGAGGTCGTCGAGCGGTACCAGCAAAAACTCCAGCAACGGGCCGAACTGGAGAAGAAGCAACTCAGCGTGAGAGGCACGGGCACGACCGTAGACGGGATCCGCAGCGGGGCGGCCGACGCTGACGCAATATTCCAGTTTGACGTGTATTTGGGGGGGAAGCAACGTGAGAGGGGGGAAGCATTCAGCCACACCATTCCTGTGGGTGGGCACCCGTGGGTTGCCAGGGCGGGTGAGGTCCCAGCAGGCCTTGCCAGCCTGGACGTCGAACTGCCGCGCCGCGGCACGCTGTTCCAGTTCACCATGCCGCGCGGTGAGGCCGAGATCACGGCCCGGTCGGCGTCGATGCCGCTCATTGAGGGCCTGGAGCGCGTGGCCGGTGTGGTGGTGCTCGTCGTGGTGATCGTGCTGGTGCGGCGATGGCTGCGCGGCCGCGAGATCGGTCTGAAAACCCAGAGCACGATCGCGACGGTGCTGATTATCCTGGGCGTAGTCGGCATTGCACTGGGTATCTTCCCGGTGGCGGGCCTGCTGGCGCTGGCTGTCGGCGTCGGCGTGAAGATCAAGTTGTTCTTCGCCCGCCGCAGGCCGGCAGCGGCGTAGCCGGGATGAGTTGAGCCGGTTCTTGCGCGCGGCGGCCGTCGCTGGCCGCCGCGCCGCTCTTTCCACGTGACAAGGCGTGCGGCCTGCCGCTACACTGGTCGGCGTCCAGAATGTGGAAAGGGGTCTGCCGATGGAATGCCCGGCTTGTGGTAATACGCTGACGCAGATGACGGTGGCGGAAGTTACAGTGGATGTGTGTGAAGGCGGCTGCGGCGGCATCTGGTTCGACAACCAGGAGATCCGGAAGTTGGACGACCGGGAAGAGGCCGCCGGCGAGGCGCTGCTCGACGTCCAGCGCGACCCCAACGTCACGGTGGATCACGACGCCCAGTGGGGCTGCCCGCGCTGCGGCCACCCGGCGATGACGCGCCATTTCTACAGCCCGAAACGCGCCGTCGAAGTGGACGAGTGCCCGAGATGCGGTGGTGTCTGGCTCGACGCGGGCGAACTGGCCACCATCCGCACCCAGTACGAGAGCGGCGAGGCGCGCCGGGCCGCCCATCGCGAGTTCGCCCAAAGCCTCTACAACGAGCAACTGGCCGGGATGCAGCCGGAACGTGCCCCCGTCTCGGCCGAGACGGACGAGGGGGCCGGGCCGACGGAGATGCTCCGCCGCCTGCTCCATTTCATCTGACGCGGGTTTCTGAAACCGTCAACCTGCCAACGGCAGGGCTCGGCGTCCAATCACGTCGCCGTACCGGCGACGGCTCAACGCGGTCCGGCCCCTGCGGGCGGTGCCCAGACCGGAGCACTAAAAAAGCGGGGCTCGTCGATCCGCTTCGCGGCCGGGTGTTTCGGCAGGGGACGTCCGCCGGTCGCAAGCGGGTACGACGAGCCCGCGTCGAGATGTAAACGGTGTTCGGGTGTTACCTTGGGCGGTCTCCTTCACCCCGTGGGGGCCTGTCGCCATCGCCTCTGCGGCGCCTGTCCAGCCGGTCCCTGTCGCCACGCTCTCTGTCGCCCGCCCCTTCCGGCCGCATCTGCCGCATGATGGCCTGGAACACGGCCATCCGGACGGCCCTTTCGTCGTCGCCGACGACCTTCTTGACGGCATCCTGGAAATCGGCCAGGGCCTTCATCAAGCGTGCGGCGACTTCTCCCTTCATGAGTTTTGCGAGGTCGGCGCGCTGCTCTTCGCTCAACTGCGGTCTGGGCGGCCCTCTGCGCTGGCCTTCGCCGCCCGGCCTGCCCCTAGGCGGGCCTTCTCGTTCCGGCCTTTCCTCCCCGTAGGCCGTTATGGCGAGGCTCCCCGCCACGATCACGGCCGCAAGGCTGATCAACAGAATCTTTCTCATGTTCGCTCTCCTTTCCTTCCGCGTTTGCGGTGCACTGGATTACCGGATTCGCTCTCTGCTTCACCAGTTCCAACGGCGAGTGCGGGGGTTTATTGCAGGAAAGTGGGCGGCTGCGCCTTTGGGTTGACGGCGGCCGGCGGGGCGGGTTTTTCAGGCGTCCGCCTCCCGCTCGGCCGGCTCGCGCGGCTTGGCCTCGACGGCCAGTTCGCCGCCCTCGACGGAGACACCGACGGTGGCCCCGTCGGGGATTTCGCCCGCGACGATCGCCCGGCCGATGCGGGTCTCCAGGGCACGCTGCATGTAACGCTTCAGCGGCCGCGCACCGTACACGGGGTCGTAGCCGGCGTCGGCGATAAAGCGGCGTGCGTCTTCGGTGAGTTCCAGGTGGATGTCGCGTTCCTTGAGGCGCCGGCGGAGGTCCTCGGCCAGAAGGTCCACGATTCTTTCGATCTCGTCGCGCGTGAGCGGCTTGAACAGGACGATATCATCGATGCGGTTGAGGAACTCCGGCCGGAAGCGGGCCCGCAGTTCCCGCATGACCTGCTCGCGTGCGGCGCCGGCGATCCGGCCGTCCTCGGTCACGCCTTCGGTCAGAAACTCGGAACCGACGTTCGAGGTCATGATAACGACGGTGTTCTTGAAATTGACCGTGCGGCCCTGGGCGTCGGTAATGCGGCCGTCGTCGAGGACCTGGAGCAGCACGTTGAAGACGTCGGGGTGTGCTTTTTCGGTCTCGTCAAACAGGACCACCGAGTACGGCTTGCGGCGGACGGCCTCGGTCAGTTGGCCGCCTTCCTCGTAGCCCACGTAGCCGGGCGGTGCGCCGAGGAGCCGCGACACGGTGTGCTTTTCCTGGTACTCGCTCATGTCGATACGGACGATGTTATCTTCGCTGTCGAAGAGCGCCTCGGCCAGCGTGCGCGCCAGTTCCGTCTTTCCGACGCCGGTGGGCCCCAGGAAGAGAAATGCGCCGATGGGCCGCCGCGGGTCCTTGATGCCGCTGCGGGCGCGGATGACGGCGTCGGCGACCAGGCCGACCGCCTCGTCCTGGCCGACGACACGGCGGTGCAGGATCTCGTCGAGCCGGAGCAGTTTCTCGCGCTCGCCCTCCACGAGCCGCGTGACGGGGATGCCGGTCCAGCGGGCGACGATCTCGGCGATCTCCTCCTCGGTGACCTCTTCGCGGACGAGTCGCCCGGCGCCGTGCTTTTCGGCCAGGCGGGCCTCCTCGCGCTTGAGCGAGCGTTCGAGTTCCGGCAGGCGGCCGTGCGTCAGTTCGGCCGCCTTCTCGAGGTCGTACGCACGCTGGGCCTGCTCGATGGCCAGGCGCGTCTGTTCGATCTCTTCGCGTACCTGCTGGACGCGATGGATCGAATCCTTTTCGGCGTCCCACTGTGCCCGCATGGCATCGGCTTTGGTCCGCAGGTCGGCGAGTTCCTTGCGGAGGGCCTTCAGGCGATCCTTGCTGGCCTTGTCCTTTTCCTTCTTGAGTGCGGCGTCCTCGATCTCGAGTTGCATGACCCGGCGGGTGGCCTCATCGAGTTCGGCGGGCATCGAGTCGATCTCGGTCCGAATCATCGCGCCGGCCTCGTCCACCAGATCGATCGCCTTGTCGGGCAGGAAGCGGTCCGAGATGTACCGGTTCGACAGGACCGCCGCCGCCACCAGGGCGCCGTCCTGGATCTTCACGCCGTGGTGCAGTTCGAAGCGTTCTCGCAGTCCGCGCAGGATGCTGATCGTATCCTCGACCGTCGGCGGGTCCACCAGGACGGGTTGGAACCGGCGTTCCAGAGCGGCGTCCTTCTCCACGTGTTTGCGGTACTCGTCGAGGGTCGTGGCGCCGATGCAGTGCAATTCGCCCCGGGCGAGCATCGGCTTGAGCATGTTGCCGGCATCGACGGCGCCCTCGGCCCGCCCCGCGCCGACGACGGTGTGCAGTTCGTCGATGAACATAAGGATGCGTCCGTCGGACTGCTTGACCTCGCCGAGGACGGCCTTGAGCCGCTCCTCGAACTCGCCGCGATACTTCGCCCCCGCCACGAGCGAGCCCATGTCGAGGGCGAAGATGGTCTTGTCTTTGAGCGTCTCGGGCACGTCGCCGCGCACGATCCGCTGTGCGAGGCCCTCGACGATGGCGGTCTTGCCGACGCCCGGCTCGCCGATGAGGACGGGGTTGTTCTTGGTCTTGCGCGACAGGATTCGGATGACGCGGCGGATTTCGGCGTCGCGGCCGATGACCGGGTCGAGTTTGCCCGAGCGCGCCTCGTCGACCAGGTCGCGGCCGTAGCGCGCCAGCGCGTCGTAGGTGCCCTCGGGGTTGGCGCTGGCCACCCGCTGGCTGCCGCGCACCTCCGAGAGGGCCTTCAGAAACCGGTCGCGGGTGACGCCAAACTGTTTGACGATGCGTCCGGCGGGCGGGTCGGGCCCCGAGTCGACGATCGCCAGCACGACGTGCTCGACCGAGACGTAATCGTCGCGGAGCCGCTTGGCCTCGTCCTCGGCCTTCACCAGCACCTCGTTCAGCCGTTGCGTGACGTACACGTTGCCCGGCCGCGCGCCGGGGCCGCCGACCTGCGGCCGGCGCTCGAGTTCCCGTCCGAGTTCGGCCCGCAGCGCGTCCACGGGAACGTCCATCTTATTGAGGAGGCGCGGCAGAAGGCCCTCGGGTTGGTCGGCGAGGGCCGACAGCAGATGCTCAACGTCCACCTCCTGGTGCCGGTGGCGCACGGCGAGCGACTGGGCGTCGTGCAGCGCCTCCTGGCACTTTTGCGTCAGACGATTGGGGTCCACGTTGTGAGCCTCCGTTCTGTCCATGTAGGCCGGGGCGCACCCCGGCATCGGGTGCATGTTGTGTCCATTGTGCTAAAAAGGGCAAACGCCGTGCCACGCTCATGGGGCCGTTTTCCAGAGTCAAAGGGCCACCTGATGGTCAAGAGCGGGGATTCCCGGGAGACGTCTCTGCCATTTTGGCAGGCGGCGGGCGGCGGCTGTTGGCTCGCGTGTCAGCCCCCGAAGAACGACGCGAAAGAGTCTTTGCGGATGGTCGCGTACCAGGGGTCGAGCATCTCGCGCGGCGTGAAAGTGGCAAGGAGCAGGCCCTCGCCGCCGTCGGCCGTCCGGATGCCGCGCGCGTCCCAGCAGCCGGAGTTCAGCCACCGGTCGTCGGCACTCGTGTTGCACAGCAGCGTTGGTGTGGCCCATTCGGCCGCGCGGCCGGCGAAGTGAGCGGGGACGACCGTCGGCTTCGTGCCGGGGTCCGGGTCGGGCCCTGCCATGTGGGCGATGACACAGAAGGCGTCGGCGTCCTCCCTCGCGAGTTCCGCGAAGACCCGCGGGAACCGGACGTCGTAGCAGACGGCCAAGCCCAGCCGCCAGCCCGCGCACTGGGCAACGACGGGGTCGCTTCCGCTGATGAAGACCTTCTTGTCGAGCGGTGTGAGGCAGCGTTTGCGGTAGCGGACCTCGGCCGAGGTGTTGCCGCAGGCGAGCGCGTCGTTCGTGGCGGAGTCCTCGGCGGGGCCGGCCGTTCCGAGGATGAGCGCAAGGCCGGCCTCGCGGGCATAGGCGGCCAGTTGGCGCTCGGCCCCGCGGACCTCATCCCAGTTGATATCGGCCAAGTCCTCGCGCGCCGCGCTCGGGTAGCCGGTCAGCGCGCATTCCGGCGTAAGAAGCAGCCGCGCGCCTGCATCGCGGGCCTCGGCGATGCCCTTGGTGATACGGGCGCGGTTTTCGGCGACCGAGTCCGTTACCGTGAAACTCCAACACGCGGCGGTTAGTGCTTTGGCCATGGCGTGGTCTCTCCAAGCCCCACACAGCATAACAGAAAAAAAGGTACCTGGAACCTTTTTGGCAAGCGGCGCTTTCGTGGATTGACGGATGCCGCGGCGCCGATTACAATGCGGCCACAACCTGGAGTCTATGGCCGAAGGCCAGAAGGTGGACATCGCGGCTACGGGCGAAGCGGTCACGGACCTGTTCGCCCGCCAGGAGGTCGTCGGCCTCGTCCGGCAGACGCTGTGCGAAGAGGGGCGGGCGAGCGTCGAAGGCCTGTGGGGATCCAGCGCGCCTGCCCTGGCCGCCGCCCTCCTTCCGGACTGTCCGTCCACGCTTCTGTATGTTGTCGCGCACATCGACTCCGTGGACGATGCCCGCGACGACTGGCGGCTGTTCGCCGGCGTTGACCCGCCCGTCTTTCCCGCCTGGGAGGCGCTGCCGACCGAGTCTGACGTCTCGGACGAAATCCTGGCCGACCGCCTGCGGGTGCTCAAGCGGCTCGCGGCGGCGCAGCCCCGAGCCCGGAGCGGAAGCGTCGAGGCACCGTCACAGGCCGGGGTGCGTGCCACGGCAAACGAAGATGCCCCGACGCTCCCGCGTCGGGCTCGAAACGACGTAGCGCTGCCTCGCGTCCTCGTGGCGCCGATCCAGGCGATCATGCAGCCGGTTCCCTCGCCGCGTCACCTGGCCGAGAACACGCTCGAACTCACGGTCGGCGCCGAGTACAGCATGTCGCACCTGCGCCGGTGGCTGGCCGAGCGCGGGTTCCGCCCTGCGGAACTCGTCCTCGAACCCGGCCGGTACGCCGTGCGAGGTGGCATCATGGACGTGTACCCGCCGACGGCCCCGGCGCCGTACCGGCTGGAGTTCTTCGGCGACGAACTCGAGAGCCTCCGCACGTTTGACCCCTCAACGCAGCGGAGCCTCGACGACCGCGACCGCGTCGCCGTCTCGTTCATGCCGAGCGGCAAAGGCGGCCCTCTCGCCCCCGAGACCTCGACCAACCTCCTGGACTACCTGCCGCAAGGCGCATGGATCGTCTGGCAGGACCCGCTGGAGATCGCCGAAGTCGGGCGGTCGTTCGTCGCGCGGCTGGCGAGCCCCGTCGGCGTGTATGCGTTCGAGGCGGTGGTGCGCGAGAGCCGCGAGTTCGCGCGGCTCGACGTCTCGAGTTTCACCACGAGCGGCGCGAGCGACGCCTTTGCCCTTCGAACCGAGAGCCTCCCCGCCTTCAGCGGCAAGGCCGAGGCCGTAAGGGGGGAACTGGCGGACCTGGCGGCCGAGGACACCGTGCTCCTGTTCTCGGACAACGAGGGCGAACGCGACCGCCTTGCCGAGATCGTTGACACCATGGGTCCGGAGACCAAGGGGCGCATCCGCCTCGGCGTCGGTCGCCTCGGCGCGGGCTTTCGCCTGGTGGCCGAGAACGTGGCGGTTGCCTCGAACCACGAGGTCTTTCAGCGGTACCAGACGCGGCGGCGGCTCGGGCGGCGGCTTGAAACCCGCGCCATCGACACGTGGATGGACCTGGCGCGCGGCGACCTGGTCGTCCACGTGATTCACGGCATCGGCCGGTACCTGGGCATGAAGACGCTCCGCCGCGACGCCAAGGCCCTGACCGAAATGAAAGGCGCTTTGCCCCTGCCCGGCGCGGCGGCAGCCGAGCAGACGGCCGATTACCTCCTCCTGGAGTTCCGCGACAAGGTCAAGGTGTACGTCCCGGCGTCGCAGGTGGCCCTTGTCCAGAAGTACGTGGGCGGCTTCAAGGGCAAGCCGCGCCTCTCGCGCGTGGGCGGCAAGGCGTGGGGCGAGAAGAAGCGGCGAGTCGAAGAGGCCGTCCAGAACTTCGCCATGGAACTGTTGCGCGTCCAGGCCGTCCGGGAGGCCCGGCCGGGAATCACCTACCCCTCCGACAGCCTGTGGCAGAAAGAGTTCGAGGCCGCGTTCCCGTATCCCGACACCGAAGACCAGGCGGCCGCCATGCAGGAGATCAAACGCAACATGCGCTCGCCGCGACCGATGGACCGGCTCGTGTGCGGCGACGTGGGATACGGCAAGACGGAACTGGCAATCCGGGCGGCGTTCAAGGCCGTCGAAGCCGGCAAACAGGTCGTCGTGCTCGTGCCGACCACGGTCCTGACGGCCCAGCATCTGGGAACCTTCCGCGAGCGAATGGCGGATTACCCTGTCATCATCGAGATGATGTGCCGGTTCCAGACGCGAGGGACGCAGGCCGAGATCCTCGACCGGTTCCGCAAGGGGCAGGTCGATATCCTCATCGGAACGCACCGGCTGCTCCAGAAGGACGTCGTGCCGGCCGACCTGGGCCTCCTGATCGTGGACGAGGAGCAGCGGTTCGGCGTCGAGCACAAGGAGCGGCTCAAGCGGATGCGGCAGACGGTGGACATCCTGACGCTGACGGCCACGCCGATCCCGCGGACGCTGCACATGTCGCTTCTGGGCATCCGCGATATCTCGAGCCTGACGACCGCCCCCCAGGACCGGCGGGCCGTCCGGACCGAGGTGTGCCCGTGGGACGACGGGCGTATCCGCCAGGCCATCTTGCGGGAACTCGCACGCGACGGGCAGGTCTTTTTCGTCCACAACCGCGTCCGCACGATCGAGGCCGTGGCCGACCGGGTGCGGCGGCTCGTGCCGGAGGCCCGCATCGAATGGGCCCACGGCCAGATGAAAGAGCGGGAGTTGGAGGACCGGATGCTTCGGTTCTTCGCAGGCGACGTGGACGTCCTCGTCTCGACCACCATCATCGAGTCGGGCCTCGATGTGCCGCACGCCAACACCATGTTCATCCACGACGCCGACCGGTTCGGCCTGGCCGACATGCACCAGTTGCGCGGCCGCGTGGGACGGTACAAGCACCGGGCGTACTGTTACCTGCTCTTGCCCGAGAAGCGTCCGCCGACGCCGGCGGCGTCGAAGCGTCTGCACGCCATCGAGCAGTACGCCGAGTTGGGAGCGGGCTTTCAGATCGCGATGCGCGACCTGGAGATCCGCGGGGCCGGCAACATCATGGGGCTCGAACAGTCCGGTCACATCTCCGCCGTCGGGTACGAGATGTACTGCCAGTTGCTGGAGGCGACCGTGCGTCGGCTCAAGGGCCAGCCCGCCGACGAGCCGGGCCGGGCGGACGTGCAGTTGAATCTGGCGGCGTTCATCCCAAACCGATACGTGCCGACCGAGAGCCAGCGCATCAGCCTGTATCGGCAGTTGCAGCGTGCGGCAAACGCCCGGACGCTCGCGGAGGTGGCGGCCGAGATCGCCGACATGTACGGCCCCATGCCGGAAGAGGTGCAGAGGCTGGTAGACCTGGAGGCGGTCCGCGTGGCCGCCGGCGATGCGGGCATCCGCTCCATTCGCCGAAAGGGAGCGGATCTCGCGTTTGCCGGCGAGGACGCCGCCCTGGTTGCACCGCTTCTGGGCGAATCGGGTAACCGGCAGGTCTCCGGCGCCGGCGTGGTTCGCATCCTGGACCCGCACAGGTTGGTCTGGCGGCTGCACGAGGATCGCGGCCCGGACGGGGCGCTGGCGCTGCTGAAGAAGGCGCTTGCCCGCTCGGAGGACGGCAAATAGAATACGAACCTCTTTGGACCCTTTTGGGGGTTCGACCTATGAAACCCGTGTGGGTGATGCCGGTGGTTGGCGTGCTGGCTCTTGTTGCGGCGGGCTGTGGCCGCCGGGGCAGAGAACTCGGTTCGCTCACGCCGCAGGCCGCTGCGCCGAGTGAGTTCGACACGGGCGGCGGCGCGGCGAGCGAAGAGGTCAACCCCGTCCAATTGGCCCGGCCCGCGACCGGCAGGAAAAGGCCCGAATCGACGGAGCCCACGGGTAAACTGACCCGGCCGGACCGCGACGCCGAGTACGAGGCGCGCCTCGGTGAGGTGGCGCTGCCGCTTCCCAAGGAGCGCCTGCCCGTTCTGGTGGACACCGGCGAGAACGGCGGTTCGCCGGTCCTGGTCAACACGGTCCTGGCCGAGGTCAACGGCGAGGTCATCACGCGGGAGGACATCCTCGGTCCGATCCGTCCGCAGATGGCGAAGTGGCGGAAGGAGTACTCGCCCGCCGCCTTTGAGAGCCGCTGCCGCCAGGTCATCAACATGAAACTGCGGGAGGAGATCAGCCGGCGGCTCGTCGTCCAGGAGGCGAAGGCGGAACTGTCGGAGGAGGAGAAGAAGCAGATCGACACCACGCTGGGCCAGATCCTGAAGAACTTGGCTTCCCAGGCAGGCAGCGCGTTGCTGCTCGAAGAGAAACTCGAGCGCGAGGGATCCTCGCTCCGGGAGGAGCGCCGGCGGCGACGAGAGCAACTCATCGTGCAACGGTACTTGCGAAGCAAGATCTCGCCGACCGTCCACATCACGCACTCCGAACTCTTGAATCGTTACCGCCGGGTCTGCCAGGAGCGGTACGTCCAACCGACGCGGGTGCGGTTGGGCCTGATTGCCATTCGCAAGAGCGAATCGCCCGACGTGGCCCAGGCCCGCGCGGTGGCGGATGCCGTTCACCAGCGGGCGTCGAGGGGAGAGGATTTCGCCCGCCTCGCCCGCCGCTACAGCCATGACCCGATGGCCTCGGGCGGCGGCGACTGGGGGTTCGTGGCGAAGGGATCGTTCCGCATCAAGACCGTCGATGAGGTCCTTTTTGCCCTGGAGGCGGGCCAGGTCGGGCGACTCGTCGAGACCGACGAGGCGTTCTACCTCGTCAAGGCCCTGGCGCGACAGGAAGCGCGCACGGTTCCCTTCACGGAAGTTCAGGACGAGTTGGAGGACGAGATCCGCGACCGCAAGTACAACGAGACCGTCAACAAGTATATTCAGGACCTATACAAGCGGGGTTACGTCCGCGTCATGACGGAGAACATCTAGGGGCCCTCTGATGCCACAGGTCGTTTTCCTGCCGTACGATCTTCGCCTGGAAGTGCCGCGCGGAACCAGCCTGCTGGCGGCCGCCGACGAGGCCGCCGAGATGGTGGACGACGATTTCTTCGTCGGCGAACTGTGCGAAGGTCGGCACGAGTGCGGCAACTGCTGTGTCCAGATCGTTGAGGGGGCCGACGCCCTCTCGCCCGTGACGGAGTCCGAACGGAAGTTGCTCACCGAACTCGGCCGCGGACCCGACACGCGAACCGCCTGCACCGCCCGCGTCTGTGGCGACGTGACGGTCCGCATCCCGAACCCGGTCAAACACGGCGAGCGGGGCAGGGCTCAGATGCAGGCCCATCCGTAGCGGGCCGCTCGTCTTATGCCTAACGTGTGATACGGCCCGCGAGGGCGGGCCGTTGTCTTAGCGCCGGGCGCGCACCCCAAAGGGCACCGCCTTGCCGAGCAGCGCAACAGGGCATACTTTCCAACACGTCGCGGTCATCGGCCCCGGCGCCACCGGTCTGGTCCTGGCCGTGCGCATCGCTCACATTGCCGGGGGGCCGAGCGTCACGCTAATCGACCACGATGCCGAGCGTGCGCGGCGGCTGAGCGCCAAGCCCATCCGCCTGTCGTCACCGTCGGAGGACCTGGAGGCCAAGATCCCGGTTCGCCTGACGCCCGGCGCCCCGGCGGACCTCGTGATCCTCGCGACCAAAGCGCACCAGGCTCGTGGCGCGGCCGAGGGGGCGGCCGGCTGGATCGGCGACGCGCCGCTTCTGACCATTCAGAACGGCCTGGGTGTGGCGGCCGAAGTGGCCCAGGCGCTGCCGCACGCCACCGTCATCGCCGGCGTCACGTACCAGGCGGCCAACCTCACCGGCGAAGGCGAAGTCCAACACGTTGCCTGCGGCGAGACGTACCTGGGGTACGAGGGTTGCGGCCCGGATACGAGGGTCCGGAAGGCGGTCGATCTGCTGAATGAGGCCGGCCTGCCCGCCACGGCCGAGGCCGACATGACGCCGGTCGTCTGGGGCAAGTTGCTCGTCAATGCGGCCATCAATCCGGTGGCGGCGCTGGCGGCGGTGCGAAACGGCGAGGTGGCTGCCAGGCCGGCGCTTCGGGCAATGGCCGAGGCGGTTGCCGAAGAAGGGCAGGCGACCGCAAACGCCGCCGGCGTGGCGCTGCCGTATGAGAGTGCGGCCAAGGCGGCGATCAACACGGCCCGAGAGACGGCCGAGAACCGATGCTCGATGCTTCAGGACCTGGAAGTCGGCCGGCCGACCGAAATCGACTATCTGAACGGTGCGATCGTCCGCGTGGCCGAACAGCACGACATTCCGGTTCCGGCGAACCGCACCGTGACCGCGCTCGTGCGGCAGGTGTCGGCGGCGCCACAGGAGAGAACCTTGTAGAAGGCGAGCGCATGGCCGAGGCGAATGGTGGCGGGTGTGGGCGGCAGGGAGCGGCTGATATGGGGAAAGACTCGCGGTGGTGTTGGACTGTCCCCTTCCTGATCCTGCTTGTCATGCTCGGGGCCGGCGAGGTGATCCGCACGCTGGTAGCGGAAGAGACGGCCCGCCGGATTCAGGCGGAAGACCGGCTGGTCGAGATCGCCCAGGCGGTGTTACTGGGCGGCGCCGCCGTGTTGTGCCTGGTGGCGATGGTGCGCCGCCGCGCCGGCTACTGGTGGTGGGTCGGCCCTGCCTTCATCTGCTTGTTCATGTGTTGGCGGGAAGTGGAAGTGGACGACCGCTATCTGGGTAACCATGCGTTCTCGTGGAAGTACCTGTTCGAAGCGGCGACGCCTCTTCCAGAGCGCCTGCTGCTGGGGATTCCAAGCGTGGGGCTGGCCCTCCTGGTCCTTGCGATATGCCTGGTGAACGTGCGGCCGCTGCTGAGGACATTGAGGCGGCGTGATCTGCGTGTGGGGCTGTTGCTGTTTGCGGCGGGGCTTGGCCTTTACCTTCTTGCCCAGGTGTACGATCGGGCGTGGGGGTGGGTGAAGGCCTACAGTTTCTACCTGCCTGGCTTCGGCTGCCATCGCGACGACTTCTGGGAAGAGTGGCTTGAGTTGATGGGGGCGGCAGCGATCCTGATGGGCGTGCTCGACTACTTCCGGCGTCGCAAAGCCATCGCCGCCGCGCCGCCGACGGACACCCCTGCCGCCGCTGAGGAGACACCGTCACCATGACACCCTCAGGAGGGTCATCTCGGCTCCGGGCGCGTGTGCTCCTGCTTTTCGTCGTCCTGCTGGCGGCGCTCGTCGTCGCTCTGGCTGTCGTTCCTGCTGTTGACCGCCAGTGCGCGAAGCGCCTCGCCAGGGCGTACACCCCTCTTCACGAACCGCAGGAGACGGCGATGGACTGGTTCCAGGAGCCGCCCTACGCGGTTGCGTTGCTGGTGTGCGTCGTCATGGCGGCGCGTTTGCGGCGGCGGGCGGGGCGGCTGCCTTATTGGGTCGTTCTGGCGGCGGTGGCGGCATGGCTGCTGTGGCGCGAGTTGCCGTGGGATGAGCGAGTGCTCGGCGCCAATACCTTCAGTTGGGCCAAGTATCTCGGCAGTCCCGACGTTCCCCTGTGGGCGCAAGTGGTGTTCGGCGGCGGGTCGATGCTGGCGGCGGCGCTGGTGGTGGGATACGTCCTGTGGAACGGCCGCACGCTTGGCCGGATCGTTCGCGAGAAGGTCGTCTCGTTCAGCACCCTGTTCATCGCGTTGGCAGGCCTGATGCTGGTCGGCGCTCAGATGCTGGATAAGCACCGCTCGACGGATGGCCTGCTCGGCACGAACCTTTCGGCGTGGGACCTGAAGGACTACCTCGAGGAGTCGCTGGAAGTCGCGGGGCCGGTGCTGCTGGCGATGGCCTGCATCCTGGCGGTGCTGGAAGAGCCGCCGGCCGACCCGGCATCATAGGGTGGGCGCCGGTTCGTCACGACGGGGCTTGTCGGGGCGAGGGCCTTCTTTGTAGTGCTTGCCGCGCTTGGGTGGTCCCTTGGGTGGTCCTTTAGGCGGTCCGCGGAATGGCGGTTCCGGTTTGCCCTCGAGTGCTTCTTTAAGCCGCTTCTCGACGATCTCGCGTCGGTGCTCCGCGCGCTCCTTCAGTTCGCGTCGCAGTTGCTCGATGCGTTCTTCGAGTCCGCGGATGTGGGCCTCGTGAGTGGCGAGTTCGAGTTCGAACATCCGGTCGATAACCTTTCGCAGTTCCTTGGTGAATGCTTCCTTCTCTTGGGGGTCTTCGGCGGTGCGCACTTTGGCGGCCAGATCCACGGCGCGCCTTCTCAACTGCCGTTCCTCGATCGCCTTGCGGAAGGCCGCCTCGTCGCGCTCTTTCAGGTGCTGCAACTGAGTGATCTCGAACCGCAACCGCCGGCAGAACTGGCGGAACCGTTCGGGTTCCGACCGGCGCATTGTCTCCAGGGCCTCGCGCCGCCAGGGCATGTGCTTGTCGATGAAAGCGAGGATGGCCTCGATCTGCTCGTCCGTGACGTCGCGGAAGACCGACGGACTGCGGCCGAAGGGGCGGCGCTCCCCGTGCCGGGGGTGCTCGCCGCTGGGCGGACGAAGGGAGCGGGGACCGTATTGACGGTGCGGCGGAGGCGGCGACCCCGGCTGCCTGTCTGTTGCGGCCGGGCCACGGCGAGGCTCGTCCGGCGCCGGCTCCGGCCCTTGTTCTTCGGCCATGGCGAGGCTCGAGGTCGCCACGAGCGCCACCGCAAGGGCCAGAACCATGAGGCCGTATCGCATGGCTTCCTCCTGTCACGTGACAGCACGCCGGACCCATCCGGCTCCGTACTGGAATCCGTACCGGGCCAAGCCCGGCGGCTGACGGTTAGCAGCGCAACGCGCGTCAGCCCGGAACGCCGACCTCCCCACCCAGACTATCCGAGGGCCGGCGGCTCTCCCCGTTGATCGATTCCGGCACGGCGCCGTTAGAGCCGTTGCCGCCCTCCCATAGCGTAGCCAGCGTGCCAAGTTCGAGCATTTCGATCTCTGTCGAGATCTCTGCGATCTCTTCCTCGAACCGGGTCTCGTCCATCCATGCGGCCTGTGTCCCACCGGCCACAGGCGGCGGCCGGTCGGTCGATGGCACGAGGGCATAGGCGAGCGCCACGGCGATGATGACGGCCGCCGCGGCCGCCCAGCGGTAAGGATAGATCCGCGCCAGGACGCCCGGCGGCGCGGCCTTGCGCGCCGCGGCGACCGACAGGCGCTTCCGGAGCATTTCGAGCGCCTGCGGTCTGACGGGCGGCTGCCGGTCGAGGGTATCGAGCGCCGCCAGGCCGCGCACGATGGCCTGCACCTGGCGGCGGCAGGCCTGGCAGCCTTCCAGATGGCTCGCGAGGGCGCGGCGGCGGCGGAGCGGCACCTCGCCCGTCGCATACAGCACCCATTCCGTGTTGTCAGGGCAGCGGTTCATGGCTTTCCCCCGGGATCATGTCCCCCAACTTCTTCAGCGCGCGATGGGCCCGGGCCAGGACCGTTCCGAGCGGCTCACCGGTGGCCCGGGCAATGGCCTTGAACGTCAGGTCGCCGTAGTACCGCATGAGCAGAACCTCCCGGTCGGCGTTCGGCAGTCGCGCCAGAGCCTGTTCGACCCATCGGGCCCGTTCGCGCCTCAGCGCGTCGGCGTCGGGCGGCAAGTCGGCAGCCGGTGTCAGTGGCGGCGAGGTCTCGCCGCCGTCGTCGCCGAAGGCAAATGCCCGTTCGCGCGGTCGCCGGCGGACCCAGTCGCGTGCCAAGTTGACCGCAATGCGAAAGATCCACGCCCGGAATTTGCCTTCCGGACGGTACGTTCCCATACTTCGGAAGGCACGCAGGAGCGTTTCCTGCATCAGGTCTTCGGCCACGTCGGGCCGGCCGACCATGCGAAGCAGGAGGCCGTAAACGCGCGGCGCGAATGACACGAGCAGGCGCTCGACATCCGGAGAGTCGCCTGTGCGTTCGGTCATGCCTTCCGCCTGTCTAAACGGCCTTCGGGTGCGGTTATTGCGGCCGATTGCGGCGCCCGCCTGCTCGCCGCGCGCCCGCCGGGGAGCGGAACGCACCTGCCGATTGACACGGACTCGGCCTGCGGGCTATCATCCCGCCATGCGGATTCTGGCCCTGGACCTCGGTCGGCGGCGCGTCGGCGTTGCCGTCAGTGACCCGAATGGTACCATCGCGCACCCCCTTCTGCAATTCGAGTTCAAGGGGCGGCGCGACCTCGTGGCCACCGTCAGGCGCCTCGTGGCCGAACAGGAGGCCGGGCGGGTCGTTGTCGGGATGCCGGTTCTGGTGGACGGGCGGAAAGGCGAGCAGGCCCGGTGGACGGGGGAAGTCGTGTCGGCCCTGGCCGAGGCCCTCGATGTGCCCGTGGCCACCTGGGACGAGCGGTTCACCACCCAGGAGGCGGAGGCGGCGATGCGGGAGGCCGGCCTTCAGGCCAGGAAACGAAAGACCCGCCGCGACAAGGTGGCCGCAGCCCTCATCCTTCAATCCTACCTTGATGCGGGGTCTCCTGCCTAGCCGCGCGCTGCCAGGGCCTCGCTATCGAGGCGGATTTCCTTGCCGTGCCTGTCGAAGCAGCGGCACACGAGTTGGTCCATGCCGGCCTGGTGGTCGTTGACCAGGCGGATGCGCTGCTGGTTGTTGCTCTCTATTCTCGCCAGCGCGGCGCGCCTCGTGTTGCTGATGTACTCGACCACGTTCGGATGGAGGCGGATCTCGATCTGGGCGATCTGGTCGCGGCCGGTCAGCAGTTTCAGGCGCCGCATGACCTCCAGGGCCATCGACTCGGCGTTCTTGATGATGCCGGACCCCTTGCAGTAGGGGCAGTCCATGTAGGTCGTGCGTTCGAGGCTGGGCTGGACCCTCTGACGGGTCATCTCGACGATCCCGAACTTGGAGATGTGAGACATCTGAGAGCGTGCCCGGTCGGTCTTGAAGGCGTCGCGCAGGGCCTTTTCGACGTGCCGGCGGTTTGGGGCCTTTTCCATGTCCACGAAATCGAGGATGAGCAGGCCGCCGAGGTCGCGGAGCCGGATCTGGCGGACAATCTCTTTGGCGGCCATCAGGTTGAGTTGATGAGCCGATTCCTCGGCGTCGCGTCCGTGGCGGAACCTGCCGGAGTTCACGTCGATGGCCGCCAGGGCCTCCGTCTGGTCGATGACCAGGCTCCCGCCTTTCGGCAGGGGAACCGTGCGGCTACAGGCGCCTTCGATGGCTTCCTCGATCCGGTACTTGTGGAAGAGGGGGACCTTGCCGTCGTAGAGTTTTGCTCGCCGCTGGTAGCGGGGCATGATGATCTTCATAAAGTCGCGAACGCGGCGCAGGGCGGGCTCGGAATCGACCCAGATGGTTGTGATCTCGGGCGTGTAGATGTCGCGAAGCGTGCGCAAGACCAGATCCGATTCGCGAAAGATCTCGGCCGGGGCCTTCTCGGACTTGGCCCGCGTCTTGACGACCTTCCAGAGGCGGACGAGGTAGTTGAGGTCTCTCTGGATGTCGCGCTTGCTTCGCCCGAGGCCGGCCGTCCGCACGATGAACCCCATATCGGGGGGGGGCTTAAGGCCGGCGAGCAGTTCCCGCAGTTGCTTGCGGATGGCCTCTTCCTCGATCTTTCGCGACACGCCCAGGCGCCCCAGGTGCGGCATCAGGACGAGGTACCGGCCGGGGATCGAGAGGGCGGTTGTCAGGGACGGCCCCTTGGTGCCGATGCCCTCTTTGGTGATCTGGACGACGACGTCGTCGCCGGGCCGGAAGATCTCCTGGATGGTTCTGCGGCGGCGGTGGTCCCTGCCTCTTCTCTTTTCCTTTTCCTTGCCCTTTTCCTTGCCCTTGCCTTTTGCGTCGCCGCCTCGCAGGCGCCGCGGATAGGCCCTGGAAATGACGTCGCTGACGTGGAGGAATCCGTTCTTGGGCATCCCGATTTCGACGAAGGCGGCCTGGATGGAGGGCTCGATGTTGTTGACGCGGCCCTTGTAGATGTTGCTGACGTGCCGCTCGACGCTGGCGCGTTCCATGTAGAGTTCTTCCAGGATGCCTTCGCGAACGATGGCGATTCGGCACTCCTGGCCTTCAGCGACGTTGATCAACATTTCTGTACTCATGCGGACGGTATCCTTTCGAGTTGTCGGTTTCGTGGAGGGGCATCGGTCCCGGGAGGGCGGCGCTTACGCGAGCCGGATCTCGGTCCGATGCACGTCGGCCCGCGCAACCGCCTCGTCGCCGAGGCCGAGCAGCCGAAGGACCTCGTCGGCCCGGACCGTGCCTTTGGGGCCGGTTGCCAGGACCATCCGGACGCCTCGGTCACCGGCGGGCTCGATCCGCTCCAGGTAAGGGCGGGCATCGAGGTGCTTGTCACCCCTTGGCCGGCGGCGCACGACCGGCGCCTCGGACAGCGCGAGCAATCGGGCGATCCGCTCTTCGAGGTCAACGCACGGCGCCTCCAGGTGCGCGACATAGACAACGGCCACAGGACGGGCCTTGTCGGTGGGGCGCAGGAGATCGAGCGAATCGATCCGGACATCGTCGGGAACCTGGCGGCGAAGATCGCCGAGGACAGCCTCAGGATTGACCCAGTCGGCCAGTTCGAATTCAAGGATCTCGGCCTCTGAGGCAATACCGACGCTGCGCGGTTCCACAAGCGACATCTTCGGCCGCGGGTTAAACCCCTGGCTCATTCGAAGAGGCAACCCCGCACGCCGAAGCACCCGCTCCCACAGACGCATCATGTCGTGATGGCTGAGGTACCGCTTGTCTCCCTCCACACGAAACCAAAGACGCAAGCGTTGACGGAACAAACGTCCCCCACCTGCTTCAATACCCCTCGTATTGCTGCCGCGCCCGGCGCGGCCAGGTTCGCTTTCAGGACCCTGATTGTAAATCGAACGTCCGAGGGATGCAATCCAAGACTTTTCAGATCAACTTGGTCTTGCCCGGCACCGCCAGCGGCTGCACGGGGTTCGGCCCGAACTTGAACTCCTTCGGGACGATGTCGAGTTTCGAGGCCTTCATGGCCCAGTCCCACTTGATCTCGCGTCCGGTGTAGGCCGACATGCGGCCGAGGATGGCGGTCATGGAACTCTCGGCGACCCGCTTGCCCTCGTTCAGCGGCCTGGCGGCGCGGATGCCGGCGATCAGGTCGGCGTGTTCCTGGACCGAGGGGTCCTTGACCTGCTTCTCGTACGTCCAGGCGGCCGGTCCGGTGATGGCACCCCTGGACGGAAACGCCGTGCCCTTCGAGCCGACGATGAGCGCATCGACACGGTTCGCGGCGCCGGCCGCCTGGCGGCATAGACTCATGACGCGCACGCCGCCGGGGTACTCGTACTCGACGGCGAAGTGGTCCCAGATGTTGCCCCACTTGGGGTCGGTGCGGGTTTGGCGGCCGCCGGTCGCGATGCACTTGACGGGCGGCGACTGAAAGGCCCAGTTCATGATGTCGTGCTGGTGGACGTGCTGCTCGACGATGTGGTCGCCGGAGAGCCAGGTGAAGTAGTACCAGTTGCGGCACTGGTACTCCATCTCGGACCATTTCGGGTCGCTGCCTCGATGCCACAGTTCGCCCGTCAGGAAGTAGCAGGCCCCGGTGCGAAGTTCACCGATGCGGCCGTCGTGCACGCGCTTGATGGTCTCGATGGCCCTGGCGTCATGGCGTGTCTGGGTGCCGGCCACGATGGCGAGTTTCTTCTCGCCGGCCAGGCGAGCGGTCTCGATGACACTGCGGACGCCGACCGGATCGACCGCCACCGGCTTCTCGGCGAAGACGTGCACACCGGCCTCGATGGCATCCCGCATGTGGATCGGGCGGAAGCCGGGCGGCTGGCACAGCAGCACCAAGTCCACGCACTCGATCACCTTCTTATGGTTGTCCCAGCCGGCGAAGCATCGCTCGGGCGTCACCTGGAACTGGTCGGCCGTGAGTTGCTTCGTTTTCTTGAGCCGGTTGTAGCAGGCCTCCACGCGGTCCTTGAACAGGTCGCCGAGCGCCCGGATGACAACTCCGGGCGCCGATATGGCGCAGTTGGCGACGTCGCGGGTGCCGCGGCCACCGGTTCCAACCAGGCCAATCCTGATCGTGTCGGAGCCGGCGGCGTGGGCGACGTTGGAGAGGCCGGCCGCAACGGCACCGGCCGTGACGAGGTTCTTGCGTGCTGTCATGGTCCTGCCCCTTATTGTAGACGGACCGGGTCCTCGCCCGCTGCCGGGCGAGAGGGCAACGGCAACCGCGCGGTGGACCGGGCGGGCCACCGCGCGGAGACGGTATCGCGTGTAACTAGATGAGTTTCGTCTGTCCGGGCACCGCGACGGGGGGCGGCGTGTACGGCCCGAAGGCGACGTTCATGTTCGCGGGTCCGAGTTTGAGTTTCGAGGCCTTGACGGCCCAGTCCCACTTGATCTCGCGGCCGGTGTAGGTGCACATGCGACCGAGAACGGCAGACATGGTCGATTCGGCGACCTGCTGGCCTTCATTCCAGTAGTCGCCCTTGCCCGTGAAACTGCGCAGGCAGTCGATGTGCTCCTGGACGTAGGGGTTGATGTCTTTGCCTTGGTACTTCCAGGCGTTCTCACCTTCGATGCTGCCGCTGAGGCCGGACGCACCTTTGGTGCCGACGGCGCGCTCTGAAACGCGGTGCGACGACTTGCCGAATTGCGAGCAGTAACTGGCGACCCGCACGCCGCCCGGGAACTCAAACTCGACGGCGTGGTGGTCGAAGATGTTGCCGGGTTCCGGCCGCGCTGCGCGGCCGCCGATCCCGATGGCCTTCTCCGGGTGCGTTCCGAACGCCCAGCAGATCATGTCGATGTTGTGGACGTGCTGCTCGACGATGTGGTCTCCGCACGTCCAGCACCAGGCAAACCAGTTGAGGCATTGCCACTCGATGTCGGACATGCCCGGGTTGCGGGGTCGCTTGTGCGTGACCGGTCCGCCCATCCAGTAGCACTGGCCGCCCACCAAGTCGCCGATGGCGCCGTCGTGGATGCGTTTGAGGGCCTCCTGTCGGCGCTTCTCATGGCGGCGCTGGGTGCCGGCCACGACGGTCAGTTTTTTCTGCTTGGCCATCTCGGCCGCGGCGCAGACCTGGTTGTAACCCCAGGGGTCCACGCAGACGGGCTTCTCCATGAAGACGTGCTTGCCGGCTTCAATGGCCGCCGCAAAGTGGTACGGCCGGAAGCCCGGCGGCGCGGCGGTGATGATCGAATCCACGCCGCTCGCGAGGACCCCTTTGTAGTTGTCGAACCCGCCGAAGCAGCGTTCCTCGGGTACCTGGTGTTTCTTGCCGTGACTGACGGCGCGGTCCTTCCACAAGTCGCCGCACGCCCAGACCTGGACGTTGATACCGGCGTGTTTGGCCGCCTCGAGGCAGTTGCCGGTGGCGCCCCTGCCCCTGCCGCCGCAGCCGATTACGCCTACCTTGACGACGTCGGCTCCGGCGGCGTGAGCGACGTTCGATGCGAATCCGGTCATCAGGGTAGCGGCCCCGGCGGCCGCCGTCCCCTTCATGAAGTCGCGGCGCGATACCTGCTTGGTTGGTGGTTTGCTCATCGTCTTTCCTTTCCGTCTTGCGCGTCGGTGCGCTGTTCGAATAACCTTGCCTGCGTGCCGAACAGAGGAGTCTGCCGCGCACAGGCGACTAAATCAACTCTGTTTTGCCCGGAAGCGCTGCGGACAAGACTGCTCCGCCGGGCGACCGGACGCGGCCGGTGCGGAGAGCGACCGCGCAAGGCTTGCCTGATGTCGCTCAGAAGTTGTCGCAGGTGCGGTAGGCCTTGATGACGGCCTGCTCGCCCTCGGGGCCGCGCTGGCTGTTACCGTGCTCCATGCCGATGACGCCTTTGAAGCCTTTATCGTGTAGCCATTTGAAGATGTTCTTGTAGTTGATCTCTCCGGTGGTGGGTTCTTTGCGGCCGGGATTGTCGCCGACCTGGATGTAGCCGATCTCGTCCCACGACTTCTCCATGTTGGGGATGAGGTTACCCTCCTGGATCTGGGCGTGATACAGGTCGTCGAGGATCTTGCACGACGGGCTACCGACGGCCTTGCAGATGAGGTAGCCCTGGGTGACCTTTCGCAGGAACAATCCTGGGTGGTTGGCCCACCAGTTCAGGGGCTCAAGGACCATGACGAGGCCTGCCGGTTCGCACACCTCGGCCGCCACCTTGAGGTTCTCGATGCAGTTGGCCGTCATGTAGTCCCACTCGAGCCGCTGGTTGACGCTTCCCGGCACGACGGTCGTCCACTTGGCGCCGACGCGTTTGGCCGTCTCGATCGACCGCTGCAGGTTCTTGCGGATCTGGTCCTGGACGTCCTTGCCGGTCTTGGAGACGAGGTCGGTCCCTCCGGCGAGGCGGCTGACGAAGACGCCCATCGTCATGCCGAGTTGCTGGAAGGTCTTGCCGATCTTCTCCTGGAGGTCGGCGGCCTTGCCCATCATGCCGTTGTCTTCCCAGGCGGTGAAGCCCTGGTCGGCGGCGAACTTGAGTTGGTCGATGGGGTCGTTGCCCGCGCTGGCCTTGAACATGCCGAAGTGCGGGGCGTACTTCATGCGGAACTTGGCCCCGCTGGACGGTTTCGCCCCCTGTGCCGTGGCTTCGGCGGCCATCCCCACAGACATGGCCGCCCCGACACCCGTTACGGACGTTCTCAGAAAGTTGCGTCGGTCCATGGTCTTGCCCCTTTGTACCAGACTTACGCGTTGCCCTGCGACAGAAACCGCCGCCCGCACCCGATTCCTTAAACTACGGGCACATTGCACTCGTCACGCCACCAGTTCCGGCAGGAGCCGGCGCGTAATCTCGGCCAAGTAGGCGTCCACCTCTCGGTCGGAGTCGAACTGGAAGACCTTCTCGCAGACCTCCTTGGCCTGGTCCATCGTCACGCTACGGATTACCTTCTTAATCTCCAGAAGCGTGGCCGAGGATACGCTGAAAACCTGGATCCCCAATCCCAGCAGGACGAGCACATAGTTCGGCTCGCCGGCCATTTCGCCGCAGACCGCCACCTCGACCCCGGCGTCCCGCGCCGTATCGGTCACCATTCTGATCAGGCGCAGGACCGCCGGATGGCCCGGCGTGTACATGCCCGCCACGCGCTCGTTCGTGCGGTCCACCGCCAGAACGTACTGCGTCAGGTCGTTGGTGCCGATGCTGAAGAAATCGCATTCCCCGGCGAATCGCCGCACCATGATTGCCGCGCTGGGTACCTCGATCATAATGCCGACTTTGATGCCGGCGTCCACGTGGATGCCTTCCTCCTCGAGGTCCTCGCGGACGTCGGCCAGGAGCATCTTGGCCTGCCTGAGTTCCTTGAGGTTCGTGATAAGCGGAAACATGATCCGAACGGCGCCCAGGGCGCTTGCGCGTAGGATCGCCCGCAGTTGCTTCTTGAAGCCGGCGACGTGCTGGAGGCTGAACCGGATGCTCCGGCACCCCAGAAACGGGTTGCGTTCGTCGTAATCGTCCGACAGGTGGGTGAACTTGTCGGCCCCCAGATCGCAGGTGCGGATCGTGATGGGCCGGCCTTTGCAGGCCTCGATGGCTTCGGCGTAGGCCTGGTAGTGATCCTCTTCGCTGGGTTCCACGTCGCGGTCGAGGTAGATGAACTCGGTGCGGTAGAGGCCGATGCCGCTCGCCCCCCGGTCCATGCAGGTCTGGACTTCGTGCGGGAACTCGATGTTGCCCCAGAGGAAGACCTCATGGCCGTCGATGGTGGTGGCCGGCAGGTCCTTCAGGTGGCCGAGTTCCTCCTCCATGCGATGGAACCGCTGCTCGGCCTCCCGAAAGCGCGTGATGGTCGGCGCGTCGGGGTCGATGACCACCAGTCCGCGGTTGCCGTCCACGATGACCGTATCGCCGCCCGAGAGGTCGGCCGTGACGTTCTGGAGACCGACCACCGCCGGGATGCCCATGGCGCGGGCGACGATAGTGGTATGGCTGGTGCGGCCGCCGATGTCCGTGGCGAAAGCCAGGACCTTCGACGGGTCGAGTCCCGCCGTCTGGCTCGGCGTCAGATCATGGGCGATGACGATGACCGGCTCGGTCAGTTGGTGCAGGCTTTCGCGCTTGGCCCCGATCAAGTTCCTCAGCAGCCGTTTCTCGACGTCCCAGACGTCGGCAACGCGTTCCGACATGTACCGGTTCGGCAGGGCGAGGACCTTCTTGGCATAGCCCTTGAGGATCTGGGAGACGGCGTACTCGGGGGCGTAGCGTTCGCGCTGGATGAGTTCGCGGATCTCGTCAACGACGGAGGGGTCGCCGAGCAGGGCGTCCTGGACATCGAAGATGGCGCCGAGTTTCTCGCCGATATCGGCGGCGACGCGCTGGCGCAGTTCGCGTATCTCCTCCCTGGCGCGCTCGACGGCTTCCTGGAACCGCGCGAGTTCCGCCTGGACCTCATCCGGCTCGATGCCGCGGCGCGGGATGCGAAACTGTTCGCTGTCCAGGACGACCGCGGGTGCGATCGCAACGCCCGGCGAGACCGCGATACCTTTGCGCGTTTCCATCGGATTGGCCGCTCGCGGGGGACGGACTACTTCAGGTCCTTGTCGAAGTTGGCTACCACCTCGGCCAGGGCCCGGAGGCAGGTCTCCGCATCTTCCCCGTCGCTCTCCAGGTGAAGCATCATGCCCGGCATGGCCTCAAGCAGCATCATCTCCATAATGCTCTTGCCGTTGACCGTCTGGTCGCCCTTGGACACGGTAACGGTACAGCGGAACCGGTTCGCCGTCTCGACGAATCTCGCCGCCGGCCGCATGTGCAGCCCCAGGGGATTGACGATTTTCACCTCGCGTGTGGGCACGAGCATATCTTTCCAAAGCCGGGGGCCGACGCACCGTCATCCCAGTTCCTCATCGGCCTCGCGCAGCAGGTCCACCAGTTCCTCGCGGGTGGACGCCTGGCACATGAAGCGGCGGAGGTGGTCGTTCTTGATGCTCCGAAAGATATGCTCCATCGCTTTCAGGTGCTGCTCGGGTTGATCTGGGTTCGACAGCAGCAGGAAGAGCAAATGGACCGGCCGGCGGTCGAGGGCGGCAAAGTCGATGCCGGCAGCGCTGCGGGCCACCAGACCCACCACCCCCTTGATGCCTTCATGCTTGGCGTGCGGGATGGCCACGCCGTTGCCGAACCCCGTCGTGCCCTTCTTCTCGCGGCGCAGAATGGCGTCCACCACCTTGCGGCGGTCCTTTGCCGAGACCGCCTTGGTCGTGATGAGTTGGCCGACCATCTCGTCGATCGCGCCGCGAGCCGTATCGGCCTTCAGGTCGGGCATGATGGCCGAGGTTGCGATGAATTCCATCAACTTCATGTGGGCCGGACTCCTCGCCACTCTCAGGTGCGCGTGGGCTGATGCGGGTTCGGGCCGCGCCCCTTCCGGTGCCGGGTGCGGTCCTTGTGCTCGAGCAACTGCCGCTCCAGCCGCTCTTCCGCCTGGTCGATCACGGCAGACATGTTGTGTCCGGTGGTCTGTGCCACAAGGTTGCTGCTGTGCTCCAGGTCGGCGATCATCTCGCAGGAGAAGCCGCCGCCGTCCTTATTCAGCACCACGCGAATCGACTGGATCTTGTCATAGTATTTCAGGAGGCGCCGGGCTTTTTCGTCCGCTCGGTCTCTCATGTCGGCGGCAATCGACTTGTGCCGCACGGTTACTTCGATCTGCAACCTCTCCCTCCCTCCACGAATCGCGCCCTTGAGGCCGCACAGGTGCCCGCTGACAAGCGCCGGGAGTGTAGCAGTTGCCCTTGGTAAAGTCAACGATTTCACGCATTCGCCTCACTCGGGGGTGCACCGCAGAAAAATGGCGGGTCGCACCCACAGGCCGGGGGCCACCGTTTGTCCGAAGTCTGGACCCGTACCGGGCCCGCCAAACGGTGCGCCTGATTTGGGCGGCGCCGATTGACCAGCCCGGTGCCCGTACGGGGCCGTTGGGCTTTACGGCCCCTGTCCATACGGATCCCTTTGGGATACGGGTCCGTATGGATAGGGACTTCGGACAATCGGTGGCACCGCCCTTCTGCCACTTTCCCGAGGCGCCCCCGCAATGGGCCTCCTTCTCGTTGTCCTTTTAGGGTTGACGGTGCGGCCAAGTGAGTGTAGATTACGCCGCTTCAGGAAGCGGGGAGAGTGTGCGCATCGCAGGCGCTGCCGCGCGGCCGCTGGAACACCAGACCAACCGGGCTTTTGCATGGACCTCGAAGACCTTAGAAAACGGATTGACGAGATCGACGCCAAACTTGTGGCCCTCATGAACAAGCGGGCCCGTTACGCGGTCGAAGTCGGAAAGATCAAACGCGAGACCGGCGAGGCGTCGGTTTACCGTCCCGCGCGCGAACGTGAGGTTTTCGAGCAGATCGCCGAAGCCAACAACGGTCCCCTCCCGGACCATACCCTGATGGCCATCTGGAAGGAGATGATGAGCGGGAGCCTCTCGCTCGAGAAGTCCCTGAAGGTGGCCTATCTCGGTCCGGAGGGCAGTTTCAGCCATCTCGCGGCCCTTGACAAGTTCGGGCACAGCGTCGAACTGGTCGCCGTGCGCGACATCTCCTCGGTCTTCGACCAGGTGGCCCGAACCGCAGCCGACTACGGCATCGTGCCCGTCGAGAACACCACCGGCGGCGCCGTCCGCGACACGATGGAGTGTTTCCTGTGGGTCCACGGGCCCGTCAAGGTCTGTGCCGAGATGGCCCTGCCCATCCATCAGAACCTGCTGTCGAAAACGACGCTTGATCGGGTCACGAAGGTCTACTCGAAGCCTCAGGTCTTCGACCAGTGCCGCCGCTGGCTGATGGAGAACGTGAACCAGGCCGACCTCGTGGCCGTGGATTCGACGGCCGAGGCGGCGCTTCTGGCGTCGCGGGTTGAGGGAACGGCCGCCGTCGGCTCCGAGATGGCCGCTTCCGTCTACGACCTGGACGTCCTCGCCTCTGCCGTCGAGGACAATCCGCAGAACCAGACGCGGTTCCTCGTGCTCGGCCGCGAGAGCGCCGGACCTACCGGCCGCGACAAGACCTGCCTCCTGTTCAGCGTCGCCCACGAGGCGGGGGCCCTGGTCGAAGTCCTCAACATCTTCCGACGCTATCGGCTCAACATGACCAAGATCGAATCGCACCCGTTCCCGACGAAAACGTGGGAGTACTACTTCTTCGTGGATATCGAGGGCCACGCCGAGGACGAGAACGTCAAGGACGCTCTGGCCGAAGCGCGGCGACACTGCCGCCAACTCGAAGTCCTGGGATCGTTCCCCGTGGCCGTCACCGCCGAGTGACAGAGCCTGGCGCGTGCTCGCGCGGTGGGCAGTCTTGCCCGCCGCGCGATGGTGCGGAGTTTCCCGATTGCCGGTTGATGGCGACGTAGGGCAGAAAGCACCATGATCATTGTGATGCAATCCAGAGCGGCGGAGGCGCAGGTCGAGGCCGTCACGCGCCGCATCGAGGACCTGGGCCTGAAGGCCCACATTTCGCGCGGCGAGTTCCGGACCATCATCGGCGCCATCGGCGATGAGACCCTCCTGAAACCCGAGTTCTTTGCAGGGCTGGCGGGCGTCGAGACCGTCATGCCCATCATGAAGCCCTACAAACTCGCCAGCCGCGACTTTCACGCCGACGACACCGTCCTGGAGATCGGGCCGTTCAAGGCCGGCGGGCCGTATCTGTCGGTCATCGCGGGGCCTTGCGCCATCGAGAGCGAGGAGCAACTCCGCGCCAGCGCACGCGTCGTCCGCGACGCCGGCGCCGTGATGCTCCGCGGCGGCGCCTTCAAGCCACGCAGCAGCCCCTACAGTTTCCAGGGACTGGGGGAAGAGGGACTCAAGATCCTCCAGGACGTCGGGGCAGAGGTCGGCCTGCCGACCGTCACGGAGGTCCTCGATGTCCGCGAGGTCGAACTGGTCGCACGCTACGCCGACGTCCTCCAGGTCGGCGCACGCAACATGCAGAACTTCCGGCTCCTGACGGAGGTCGGCCAGGCCGAGAGGCCCGTCCTCCTGAAACGCAACCCGGCTGCCACTACCGAGGAACTTCTGATGTCGGCCGAGTACGTCCTGGCCGAGGGCAACCTCCGCGTCATGCTCTGCGAGCGCGGCGTCCGCGGATTCGATACGGCGACCCGGTACATGCTCGACCTTGCGGCCGTGCCGGTCATTCAGGGCGCCTGCCACCTGCCCGTCATCGTGGACCCGAGCCACGCGACCGGGCATCGGGAACTCGTGCCGCCGATGGCCCTGGCGGCCGTTGCCGGCGGCGCGCACGGCGTCTTTGTCGAGGTGCACCCGGATCCCGAGAAGGCCCTGAGCGACGGGCCCCAGCAACTGACGCCCGACGCCTTCCGGCGGATGATGGCCGAACTCGCCCCCATCGCCGAAGCCGTCGGACGAGAACTCCAAAAACCGAATAGCAATTAGCCCCCGGTCAGTACACCGGGGGGCCACGAACGGAGACCTGCCGAATGCGAAAACCTTTCATCTGTGGCAACTGGAAAATGAACACGAACCGGGCCGAGGCCGTCGCCCTGGCCGAAGCCACCGCCGCCGCGGCCGCCGAGGTCGCGGTCGTCGAGGTGGGCGCCTGCCCGCCCGCGTGCTACCTCGAGGCGGTCCTGACCGCCGCACAGGGCACGCCTCTGGTCGTCGGCGGGCAGAACATGTACTTTGAACACAAGGGCGCCTTCACGGGCGAGATCGCGGGCCCCATGCTCGCCGACCTCGGATGCACCACCGTCATCCTCGGCCACAGCGAGCGGCGGCACGTGTTCGGCGAACCCGACGATCTCATCTCGAAAAAGGTCCACGCGGCCTTCGCGTGCGGCCTGAAGCCCATCCTCTGCGTCGGGGAACTCCTCGACGAGCGCCGCGCCGGCGAAACCGAAACCGTGGTCCAACGCCACGTCGCAACCGGCCTTGAAGGCCTCTCGCCGGAACAGGCCGCCGCCGTCGTCATCGCCTACGAGCCCGTCTGGGCCATCGGTACCGGCGAGACCGCCACACCCGACCAGGCCCAGGAGGTGCATGCCTTCATCCGCACGCTTCTGGCGGACCTGTACGATGCACCTCTGGCCCAGGCGGTCCGCATCCAGTACGGCGGAAGCGTCAAGCCCGAGAACGCGCACGACCTGATGCGTGAGGCCGACATCGACGGCGCTCTTGTCGGCGGCGCGAGCCTCAAGGCCGATTCCTTCGCCGCCATCATCACCGAAGCCGCCAAAGCCAAAGGGCTGTAAGACGGAAAAATGACGAATGTCTAATGACGAATGCCGAACGGCAAAACGCCGGAGGCGTGAAGCGTGGCCGCGTGGTTGGTTGGGTGTTAGTCATTGCCGTTTCGTCATTCATTAGGCATTAGTCATTTGTCATTAGTCGTTCTTGTAAAGGAGAGGTGACCGGTGGAAACCGCATGCATGGTTCTGTTTCTTCTGACGGCTGTTGTCCTGATCCTTCTGATCCTCGTACATAAGGGGCGCGGCGGCGGGCTCGCCGGCGCGTTCGGCGGTCCGGGCGGACATAGCGCCTTCGGCACCAAGACGGCCGACATCTTCGTCAAAGCCACCGCTGTGATTGCCGGCATCTTCTTCGTCCTGTCAATCGTGACGGCATGGAT
>CAZIJC010000003.1:0-72913 GCA_964539385.1 uncultured Anaerolineales bacterium
ACCTGCACACACGGCGGTTGACAGACCGCACGGCACCGCCTAGACTCAGGGCACTATGACCGAGGCAACCTGCGACTTGAGCGGCATCGCGGCCGTCAACAAGGACCATGCGGAAACCCCCGCCGG
This sequence comes from uncultured Anaerolineales bacterium, assembly GCA_964539385.1. GTDB lineage: Bacteria > Planctomycetota > Phycisphaerae > FEN-1346 > FEN-1346 > JAUVZF01. Next base: position 127 of record CAZIJC010000003.1, read on the forward strand.
CGTCGTCGCACGCACGTGGCTGTGGGTGCTGCGGCTGGTTGGCCAGGTCCGCCGCCAGTTTCTGAGCCGATTTCGCCCGCGCTACGTGGCTCGCGTGAGACGTTTGCGCCGCGGAACCTGCCGCGACTGCGGCTCCTGCTGCGACCTGACCTTTCACTGTCCCTTCCTGACGCCCGAGAAACGCTGCAAGATTTACCAGCGACGCTTCGTCACCTGCCGCGACTTCCCGCTCGATGCGACGGACCTCAGGCTGACGCGTGTTCCGTGCGGCCATTACTTCGTCTCCGAACCGGAGGACGTGGATCGTGCGAATTCCCCTGGCTAAGTACGGGGTTCGCGAGGTACTCCTGTTCGGTGGAATCTCGCTGCTGGGCGCGGCCCTTTCGGCGATCTTCCTGTGGTACCTGACGCCCCTGTTTGTCGTGGCGGCTGCCTTCGTGCTGTACTTCTTCCGCGATCCGTCGCGTCGGACACCCGGCGAGCCGCGCATTCTCGTCTCGCCGGCCGATGGCAAGGTGGTGGAGGTCGCCGAGGTTGAGGAACCCGAGTTCCTCAAGTTGCTCACACACAAGATCGCCATCTTCATGTCGCCGCTCGACGTCCACGTGAATCGGGCGCCGTGCGACGGCCAGGTCGAGGCCCTCGTGCATCAGCCCGGCCGCTACTTTAACGCTTCGAGTGCGGATGCGTCGGCCCACAACGAGGCCAATGCCATGACCCTCGCCCGCGTGGACGGAGACACGCGGATCCTGGTCCGCCAGGTGGCCGGGGTGATGGCCCGCCGCATCGTCTGCGCGGCAGCCGTTGGCCGGCACCTGGAACGCGGCGACCGGTACGGCATGGTCAAGTTCGGGTCGCGCGCCGAGGTTTACGTGCCGGTCGAGAGCGGTTTCGAGGTTGAGGTTCGTCTTGGGCAAACCGTCAGGGCCGGCGAGACCATCCTGGGACGATTTCGATGAGAATACCGCGCGTCCTGATTCTGCCGTCGCTCTGCACGCTGGCCAACGCGCTTTGCGGATTCGGCGCCATCACGCTGGCCACCAAGGCCCTCGTGGGGGCGCCCGACGACTTCCCCGAGACCGTGAAGTGGGCCGGCTACCTCATCATTCTGGCGATGGTGTTTGATGCGCTGGACGGCCGGCTCGCACGGTTCGCACGAGCCACGAGCGATTTCGGCGGCCAACTCGACAGCGTGGCGGACGTGGTCAGTTTCGGCGTGGCCCCGGCGTTTCTCATGAACCGCGTCGTGGTCGAGTGCCTCGGGGGCGCCGTGCCGGAAGGGCTGGTCGGCATGTTGCGCTTTGCGTGGGTGTGCGCGGCCGTGTATCTCGGGTGCACGTTGATTCGCCTCGCGCGGTTCAACGTCGAGAACGTCCACGAGGAAGAGGCCCACATGAGTTTCAAGGGTCTGCCGTCGCCTGCCGCCGCCGGGGCGCTCGTCTCGCTTATCATCGTGCTGGCCGATTTCATGGAGGAGGATGCCCACGAAGGCACCGTCGGCGTCCTGCTGTGGACCATGCCGATTATCGCCGCCCTGCTGGGGCTGCTGATGGTGTCGAGTTTCCGGTACTCGCACCTGCTGAACCAGTTTGTGCGCGGCCGCCGGCCGGTCAGCCACCTGGTGATGGTGGTTCTGGGCATTGCGCTGGCTGCGGTCCTGAAGGAAGTGGTCCTGCCCCTCGGCTTCGGCGCGTACGCGCTGAGCGGGCCGGCGGCAGGACTCTATCGGCACATTCGCGGTCGGCGGCTGCCGAAGCCGTCTGAGCCGCCCTCGGACGAAGCGCGCGGGGAGACATTGGATGATGCTTCCCGGGCCGACCCGCCGCCGCACGGCACCTCCGCCTCCGGCCGCGATGCCCAAGGTTCTTGACACTCCTTCCCCGCCGCCATACCATCCGCCAAAGCGCTGCACGGTGTGCGAGCGCCGTTTCGCAGGAACAGGCGGGCCGGCGGATGAAAATCAACAGCCATCACAGGCCACCCATCGCCGTCGCCATCGGCCTTGTTGCCTTGGCGTGCGCTCCCCTTGCGGGATGCCGGCGCCTCGCCTATGCGCGGATGTGGGCCGACACGGCGCTGGCCGGCGGCAAGTTCTCGATTCAGCGGCACCAGTGGGCATACGATGGTGAGGCGGTGACGTTCGAACTCGAGGCCGACCCCGGCGGGGTCAACTTCGTCGTCTTCGGCATCGACGGCGACGAGACCGTCGTCCAAAGCGGCGACGTGGCCGGCCGCTACCGATGGACACGCACGTTTCACGCCGGCCTGGAGCCGCGCCAGTACGAGGTCTACGCGCAGACGTTCCTGATGCGCGGCAAGTGCGACTGGATTTACGACAAGACGAAGGACGCCTGGTTCTTCTATCCCGGCAGCACCGAACTCGCGGACATTCCGTCGGCCAAGGAACAGAGGATGCGGATCACGTGCTATCGCACGGAAATCCGCCTGCCGGTCGAACCGCGAGGCGGACCGCCCAAACGCGTTGAGATGCTGCTGATGAAGATGACCGGCGAGCGAACGAGCATCCCCCGCCGCGAGGGCGAAAAAGACGAGACCGCCGGGTTCCTCCTGATCGGCCCGGACGCCAAAGGCGCCTGCGAGGTCCTCTACACGCCAAAGCACACGGAGGTCGCCCGCGGGGGACGGACCCGCGTCGAACTCATTGTCCAACACGCCGACGAATCCCTCGAACGCATCGTGAAGGACATCGACACGCCATGAAGAAGGCCCCGCGCATGAAGACCCAATCCGTCAGGGGAACACGCGACTTCTACCCCGACGACATGGCGCTGCGCAACTGGCTTTTCGAGCGGTGGCGTGCGGCCAGCCGCCGCGCGGGGTTCGTCGAGGTGGACGGCCCGGTCCTCGAACCGCTCGACCTGTATATCGAGAAAAGCGGTCCCGAGATCGCCGACCAACTCTACTGGCTCGAGGACAAGAGCGGCCGCCGCCTCGCACTGCGCCCCGAGTTTACGCCGACGCTCGCCCGCATGATTGCAGCGCGCCAGGCCGCGCTGCCGACGCCCATCCGATGGTTCAACATCTCGCGGTGTTTCCGCTACGAGCGTGCGCAGAAGGGCCGCCTCCGCGAGTTCTACCAATGGAACGTGGATCTGATTGGACTCGACGAGTTCCATGCCGACGCGGAATCTATTTCCGTGGCGGTCGACGCGTTGAAAGACATGGGGCTCACGCCCGACGACGTGGAAGTCCGCATCAGCGACCGCCGACTGCTTTCCGAACTTATGCAGCATCTGGACATTGCCGCGGAATCTGTCCCAGCCGTTTTCGGCGTTCTCGACAAGCGCGACAAGGTGGCCACCGAGGCGCTTCAGGCGATGTTGGCCGAAGCGGGTCTGCAAGCGACGCAGCGAGAAGGCCTGGAGCGCATCCTGTCGTGGCAAACGCTCGGCGACATCGACGCGGCGGAACTCGCAACCCCGGAGGTGGCCGAGGCGGCCGACGCCCTCAAGCACCTCTTCGCAACGCTCGCCGACTACGGCATCGCCGACTGGTGCCGATTCGACATCGGCATCGTCCGCGGCCTGGCGTATTACACGGGGCCGGTCTGGGAGGTCTACGACCGCAAGGGCGAGTTTCGCGCCATCTTCGGGGGCGGCCGGTACGACCACCTCCTGGCCGACGTGGGCGGCCGGCCGATGCCCGCCTGCGGATTCGCCTGCGGCGACGCCGTCCTGGGTCTCCTGCTGAAGGAGCGCGGCCTGGGGCCGCCGGCGCAAAGGGCGGCTCAGTATTTCGTGGCCTCCGCCCAGGAAGGTAAACGGTCGGACGTTCTCCTGGTGGTGCGCCATCTGCGCCGGCGCAACCGGGCAACGCAGTTTGACCTCAGGGGCGGAACCCTGAAACGTCAAATGAAAAGGGCGGCCGACGCCGGCGCGCGCTTTGTCGCCATCGTGACGGCGGAATTCGCAGAGAGCCGGCGCGTTACGCTCCGCGACATGGATTCCGGCGAGCAGCGCGACGTGGCCCTGGAGGAACTGGGCGCCTAGACCGATGCCATGGCCAATCGGAAGGTTATCTACGAGGCCTCCTTCGAGGATTATCTTCGGTCGGCCGGTATCCCGTACGTGGCGGTCGACGAGGCGAAAAAAGCCATCTTTGCCGGCGTCCAACTCAAGAGTTTCGACTTCGTCGTCTACGCCAGGGCAGGGCCGAACCTGCTCGTGGACGTGAAAGGGCGGCAATTTCCGTACCGCGGCGGCCGCCGCTGGGAGAACTGGACCACCCGCGAAGACCTCGAATGCCTCGCACGCTGGGAAGAAGTTTTCGGTTCCGGATTTGCAGGACTGCTCGTCTTTTGTTATCATCTGACCGAGGTGCAGGAGGCGGCGAAGTTCGAGGTCGTGCACCACTTTCGCGGCGAATACTACGGCCTCGTCGGCGTCTATCGCAGCGTCTACGCCGACGCCTGCCGCACGCGAAGCCCCGCGTGGGGAACCGTAAGTGTGCCGACGGCCGAGTTCCGAAGGCTTGCGAGGCCCGTCGCCTCGTTCGTCTGACGCAACCGGAGGAGAAAGCGCCGGTGAAACCGCCTGCCATCTGCTCGCGCCTGGCGCGGGCGGCCGTCGCGCCGGCGGCGACCGTTCTGGTCCTCGCCGTGCTCGCTGTGCCGGCTGCGAGCGCCGGGCGTTCCACAACCTCGGCGGGGAAAACTCCGCCGCTTCCGTCGTACGTTATTGGGAACATCGTCGCCGGCGGGATGTGCCTGGCGATTCTTGCAACGGCCTGCAAGCGTTTTCGCAGATCGTAACCCCATGGGCGGTGCCGATCCGGGCACCCAGGAAAGGGAGGATTCAATGGACGGCAAGAAAGTCGCAATTGGCGTACTTGTCGTGCTCACCGTGCTGTTGGGCGGCCTCGTGGCCAACGGCCTCCAGCGGGAGCACGCAGCCTACGCGCGGGGGAGCGTGTACGACACGTACCTGGCCACGGCGGTCGAGGTCCGGGATGACTTTGTCAACTTCGTCATCCTCGACACCGAGTCGCGCCGGCTCGTGTTCTACGACATGTCGCCGCCGACATTCGACCTGCGGCCGACGTCCGGCGTCCTGTTGACCAAGGATTTCCCCATGCGCAAGACGCCCTGACCGCCGCACGGCGCCGGAGCGAAACGGAGAACGATTCATGAAAACCAAAGACCTGATTCTGATAGCATTGGTATGTGTGAACGTGACACTCGCGTCGGTGGCCCTGGCCCTGTACGTCGGCCGGTCCGAGCCCGCTGCCATGGCCAATACGTCCACGCGCGCCGGCGACTACCTCATGGTCACCGGCCGGGTTGACACGCACCGCGAGGCGCTGCTGGTTATCGACATCGTCGCCAAGCGTGCCAATCTGTATGTCCCGGAGGCGGGAACAACCACCGCCGGCACGCAGTTCAAACTCACCGGCAGCCGCAGCCTGGCGACCGACTTCGGCGGCCCCGCACGAACGCCATAGCGCACGGGCGCCCGCGCGTCTTTCGGGTATCGGCATGACCTGGTCCGTCGAATCGTGCGTGCGGCGCGCCGAGGCGGGCCGGCGCGTCGGCCGCGACGAAGCGCTCGATTTGCTGGCCGCCGCCCAGCGCGACCCCTGGCCCGTCTGGCGTGCCGCCGACCGGGTCCGCCGCCGCTTTCGCGGTCGAACCGTCCGCCTCTGCAGCATCGCCGCGGTCAAGGTCGGACGCTGCGGCGAGGATTGCCGCTGGTGCGCCCAGAGCGCCCATTGGGAAACGGGCGTTACCCCCCAGGGTTTCCTTTCCACCGCGGACGTGGTGCGCGCGGCGGAGTCGGCCGAGGCGGCCGGGGCAGGGCACCTCGGCCTGGTTTCGAGCGGCGACCGCCTCTCGGATGCCGAATTCGACGCCGTCCTCGCTGCCGGCCGCGCCGTCCGCAGCAGGACCGCTCTGGACGTCTGTGCGAGTCTCGGCGCCCTGACGGTTGAGCGTGGCCGGCGGCTCATCGAAGCGGGCTTCGCACGCTACAACCACAACCTGGAGACCTCGGCCCGTCACTTTCCCAGCGTCTGCACGACGCATACCTGGGAGGACCGCCGGCGAAGCGCGCGGGCGGTCGTCGAGGCGGGCCTGGAACTATGCTGCGGCGGGCTCTTCGGCATCGGCGAAACCGACGAGGACCGCGTGGACCTGGCCCTGGCCGTCCGCGACCTGGGCGCCACCGTCGTGCCGCTCAATTTCCTTCACCCGATCCCCGGCACGCCGCTCGCCGGCGCCGAACCGCTCTCGCCTGCGGAGATTCTCTCGATCGTGGCCATGTTCCGTCTGGTCCTGCCTCGGCAGACCATCACGTTGGCCGGCGGGCGCGAGAAGAACCTGCGGGACCTGCAGTGCCTGATGTTCCTGGCCGGCGCCGACGCCTGCCTCATCGGCAACTACCTCACGACCAAGGGCCGGCCCCCCGAGGAAGACCTGGCCATGATCCGCGACCTCGGCCTCGAACCCGCCGGGGCAGGGGCTCCTGCCGGGGGCGACCATGCCTGAAGCGCCGGGCGTCGCCATCACAGGCCTGGGTCTGGTTCTGCCACATGGGGCCGGGCTCGCGGCGGCTGAGGATGTCTTCGCCGGCCGAAGCGCCGTCCGGTACCTGCCCGAGTTCGCCGACGTGCCCGGTGCCACCGGGGCGGCGGTTTCCGATTTCGTTCCGCCCTCCGGAACCGCTCACTGTGACCGCGCCATACAGTTTGCCGTCGCCGCCGCCGACGAGGCATGGAACCACGCGGGCCTGGCCGACGCAGCGCCGGCGCCCGACCGTGTGGCAACCGTCTTGAGCCTGAGCAAAGGCGCGATCTTTGCGCTCGCGCACCGAACACGTTGCGGCGCCGCCGGGTCCGACGCGCTGCTGGACATCACGCCCGACGCCGCCGCCCGGACGGTTGCCGCGCGGCTGGGTCTCACCGGCCCGATTGCAGCACCGGTCACGGCGTGCGCGTCGGGCGGACATGCGCTAGTACTGGGGGCGGGGTTGATCCGGCGTGGCGTGGTGGATGCGGCGCTGGTCGGGGCGGCGGAGGCGTCGCTGCACCCCATGATTGTGGGATCGTACCGGCGGATGGGCGTCCTGGCCGATGCCGGAGCCGACCCTGCGACGTCGGTGCGTCCGTTCTCGGCATCGCGGCGCGGGTTCGCGATCGGCGAAGGCGCGGGCGTGCTCGTTCTGGAATCGACTGCATCGGCCCGGCGGCGCGGGGCGCAGCACCTCGCGCTCGTGCGAGGGTGGGCCAGCGGATGTCAGACGGCCGGCCTGATTGACATGGAGGCGGACGGCGAGACGCTCGCACACCTGTTGCGCCTGACTCTCAAACGGGCGGCCACGCCGCCAGAGGGCGTGGACTACGTCCACGCGCACGGAACGGCAACGGTGAATGGCGATGCGGCTGAGGCCCGGGCCATCCGCATGGCTCTGGGCGAGGAGGCCGACCGCGTCAGCGTCTCGTCCACGAAGGGGTCGCACGGCCACCTGCTCGGGGCCGCAACCGCCGTGGAGTTGGTCCTGACGGTCCTGGCGATCCGGCGAGGCCTCGTCCCGCCTACGGCGAACCTGACGGATCCCGATCCGCAGATCGGCCTGGACTGCACGCCGCTGACGGCCCGTCGTCGGCCCATCCGCCGGGCGTTGAAGATGGCCAGCGGATTCGGCGGTCAGATGCTGGCCGTCGTGTTGGCTGCACCTGAAGCACGTCGGTGATGACCACGCGCGGCCGGCGTAGGCCGGGGCGCGCCCCGGCTTTATGCCGTTGGATCGCCGCGACGTTGTCGCGGCCTACATGGACCGTCCGCGCGCCGGCCACGGCTTGGGCGACGCGCCGCGGCTGCGGTCATTGCATCTCCGGCCGCCTCATCCGTTTGAACGTTTCGGGCAGGTTATCGTACGTGAGTTCGCTGCGGAGGGTTTCGAGTTGGCCGGTGCTGTCGGCGGCTTCGCGGCCGAACCTTCGGAAGACCTCCAACTGGAGCGCCATCACCTCTTCCTTCTCGAACCGGACCGTCTGCTCGTGCCAGTCGCGCCGCGCCCAGTTCCAGGCGTTGACGGCCTCATCGAGTTTCCCGCGTCCCGCGTCGAAGGCCTTGCGTGCCTCGGCATGGCGGCCTGCGGCTCGGGCGTTGACGCTCTCGGCGAAGGTATCGTAGGCTTCCTGCGTCAGTTCCTCGGCGTAGTAGGTGAGGTTGTGGCACGCCTGCCTGTACATGACGGGTTTGCCGAGACCGCGCCCGAGGCTGCCGTAGCGGTCGCCGAGGCGGCGTGCCAGGTCGTACCACTCGTAGGCGATCAGGAAGACGCTCCTGCCGAATTCTACCCTGACCCGCCTGCGGTAGTACTCGGCCTCCTGCGAGCGGCCGAGTTTCTCGGAATAGATGCGGCCCATCTCGGCGGCGATTTGCGCGCTGTGGGGGTTCTTGCGGTAGCCCTCGTCGAGAAACTCGATGGCCCGCCGAATCCATTGGTACCGCCGCTCGAGCGACTGCCACTGCACAGGCAGGTTCCACGCCAGGTTCCACGCCAGGAACGTCCACACCTGGGGGTAGTCGCTCTGGAACGTGGCGATCTTCGTGTACCGGTCGATCAGGTTGAAGTGGATCTTGTTGTGCTTATCGTCTTCAACCCTAATCCACAACCATACGACGTACGGCCCGCGGAAGCCGCCGAGCACGAGCGTGACCGCCCGAGCCGGCAGGTCGCTGATTTCAAGGACGGGGCGACCGGGCACCAGACGCATCGATGTCCCACACGCGGTGGCGAAGCCGAATTGCGACGCCAGGGCCAGCCGCCGACCGGGCGACTCCCGGCGGCCAAGCAACGCCTGCCGGCGGGGCTCGACAACCCACCGGCGAAGCGGGTGGACCACCGCCACCAGACTTACCACGATGGCAAGGGCCAGCAACAGCGTCCCCAACCAAGGCGGCCGGTTGCCGGAATCGGTTCCGCTCATGCCGCCACCTCCCGCTTCTTCAGAAGGTAAGCCCCCACCGACACGAGCACCACCGTGCCGAGCGCCGCCCAACCGAACGAGACCGCCATCTGCGTGAGCGGTATCACCTGGCCCATGCTGACCGTTTCGTCCGGCAGCAGGGCCCACACGTCCGGCAAGGGGACAACCACGTGTTCGGCCAGGTCGTTCCAGCCATCCCATTCCCAGTGGGCCTCGGCCCACCGCGCCGCCCGCCACGCCACGCCGCGCACCCAGGTCTCCCGGAGGAGGAAACCGCGCAGGAAATCGCGCATAAAACTCGCCAGCAGCAGAACGGCCGTACCGAGAATGCTCGTATACCAGGTGAACCGCGTGCTCGGCAGCACACCCACTGCGGCCAGGACCGTTCCGAAAAACCACACGCACAGGATGGCCTTTGCGAAATGGACCGCAAACGGGCCGCCGTCAAGACGCAGCCGTATGCTTCCAGGCACCAGACCGATGGCGTCGTCAGCCGTCAGGCACTCCAGCCGCACTTCCAGGGGTCCGCCGTGCCAAAACGCCCGGTCGAGATAGAGCAGTGTGGCGTGGTGCGCTTCGGGGGTGAATGTCAGGGCCTTCCGCGTGCCGGTCGCAGGATTCAAGAACGTGGCCTTGGCGGCCGGCTGGACCGTGGCCGGGCTCCACGCCTCGAGCCGGAGGCGGATCTCGACCGCCGTGTCCGCCGAACCGAGAACGTTGCCCGGGACGTTGTCGAATCGAAGAACCGCCATTTGGCGCGGCAGTTCGGTGCGGCCGACCAGGTAGGCCCCGCCGCGGTCCGCCGAGGGACGGTCCTGTGGTGCGGCCTGGAGGTGGAACTCCCGGCCCGCCGGGCCGATGATGCGCACGGCGCCGCCGCCGGCGCCGAGCAGGCACCCGGCCGTTTCGGCCGTGATGTCCAGGTGAAAGCCGCCCGATGGCGGCACGTTCAGCACCCCTTCGACGGGCTCGGCCAGCGGGCCCGCAACGGGGACCTCCAGGACGCCCGACGGGGGGACTTCGGCAATCACCTGACGTACCAACTGCGCGCCGTCGTCCCGCGTCGGGGGTCGGGCGGCGGCGCCCGGGCTTTCAGATACCAGCCAGACGTTCACCTTCACGGGCGTCTTGTCGCCTTGCGAGGATGGGCGAACCTTCAGCGCGACCCGCAGCCGCACCGTCCCGGATGCAGCCCACTCGCGCAGCGGCGTCTCGCTCAGGTTCCATCTCAGGGGCATACTGGTTTGGCCGAGAATCCAGCGGACGCCGGGCTCGGGCGGCACGTCGGGCGGGAAATGAATGTGCACGTCCGGGCCCGCGTCCACCGTCCGGTAGCGGTACGTGGTGAGCGGGCCGTCGCGGGCCGCCGCCTCGAGAGCGTTGACATCGGCCGGATGCGCTGCGCGCCGGCGCGCTTCTTCAAGGCGGCGTGCAGCCAGCGAGCGGATGCCGCCGGCGCGCGCCAGGACGTACCCATAGGCCCCGGCACCGATTAGCGCGAGCGTGGCCAGCACGAGAATCGACATGCCGACCGTCTTGCCGGCCACGATCTCCCACCGGCCGACGGGCTTGGTGGCCACGCTGTAGGACACCTTCGTCTCCATCTCGGCGGGGATCGAGTACGTGGCGAAAAACACGCCGAGCACAACCGCCACAACCGCCATGACCAGCAAACTGGTTCCGACCGCGGCCGGGACGCCCTCGAAGACGGGATCGAAACGCGGCGACGACAGGTCTGTCAGGATGAGAACCGAGACGGCCAGCGGCGCGAGAATCCACAGACGCATCCGCATGCCCTGGCGAAACGTGACGAGGGCAACCGCCCACGTGCGCCGCCACACGCGCAGCCGCCGCCGCGAGGAAACGGACGCCTGGCTGGTCTGGTCGCGCTTAGCCATGGTCTTCGGCTGAGGCAGGTTTCTCCGGAGTGTCGGCGGCGTCATCGTGATGGGCGGCCGCCGGGGCGCCGGCATCGGAGCGGATCACTCGCAGGAAAAGGTCCTCAAGGGTCGTGGTCGGATGCTCGGCGGAGACGACGCGCGCTCCGGCGCCGCGTGCGGCGGCGACGATGGCCTCGCGGGCCCCGTCGCTGACACCGGTGGCCTGCATCTGGAACACGTCGCGCAGCATGAGCAGATCGTCAACGCGGCCGAGTTCCTTGAGTTGGCCTTGCACGAGGATGCCGATGCGGTCGCACACGTCGCGGACGTCGGCCAGCAGGTGGGACGACAGGAAGACCGTCTTGCCACGGTCCTTGAGATGCAGGATGAGGTCTTTCATCTCGCGTGTGCCGATGGGGTCGAGTCCGGTGGTCGGCTCGTCCAGGAGGAGGAGTTCCGGATCGTTGACGAGGGCCTGGGCGAGGCCGATGCGCCGGCTCATGCCCTTGGAATACTCGCGGAGTTGGCGTGCCCGTGCCCGCCGGTCGAGCCCGACCATGTCGAGCAACTCCGGTGTGCGTCGGCGCCGCTGCTTGCGGTCGAGGCCGAAAAGGCGCCCGTAAAAATCGATGGTCTCCTCGCCGGTCAGGAACCGGTGCAGATAGGATTCTTCGGGCAGGTAGCCGAGGCGCTGATTGACGGCGGGGGTTCCCGGCCGCAGGCCGAGGACGCGTGCGCTGCCGGCGGTCGGGAAAATCAGCCCGAGCAGCAGTTTGATGGTGGTGCTTTTTCCGGAACCGTTCGGGCCGAGGAGCCCGAAAATCTCGCCCCGCTCGAGCGTCAGGTTGAGGCCGACCAGAGCGTGTACCTTCTGTCGGCCCCAGAAATCCTTGTAGACTTTCGTCAGACCCTGGGTGACAACAGGCTGGAACTGCTGCATGGGTGCCTCGCAGGTGGGCTACCCGGCGGCCCCGGCGCCGCTGCCGGCAAGGGCAGGGGGGGTCAACGGGAGCCGGCCCGTTGCTTCCTGAGTGTCTGCCGCTGCGCCTTCCTCAACTGCCGCCGCTTGCGCTCGCTTGGCTTCTCGTAATAACTGTTTCGCTTGATCTCCTTGGTGAGACCTTCCTTCTCGCACAGTTTCTTGAAGCGCTTCAGCATCTGCTCGACGGTTTCGTTACCTCTGGACCGGATCTTAAGCATGTTCCTGCCGACACTCCTTTCCGCGACCTTCTGCCGCACGTATCATCACCCAGTATACACACACCCGGCGACAAAGCAAGGGTTTTATGCGCGCCGTGAATGCAACCTAGCCGCTGGCGCATCCAGGGCCTTGCGCCACATCTGTGCGGGCCGCGGCCAAGGCCGCGAGCGCGAGCACGAGAACCGCGCCCGCAAGCACAAGATTCCGCCTGCTATCGCTCATGGTTTGCCTCCAGCCGAGACCCACAGTTCCCCTCGATCAACCTAACGGACGCGAAAGCGCGAGTGGCGCACCTTGGGCGTATGATAGCCTCGGCCGCAGGAGTTGGCGTCATCCGAGACTGCGACAATTGCAGGGCCGTGTTCGTCTGCTTCAGGGGCCAAGGTTGCCCTCAGTGTTGGGCTCCTCCAGCGGCCCCCAGGTAGCCCCATGAAACCAACCCCAAAATCACCGTTCTGGCTTCCCAAACCCTACGTCCGATAATGAGTGCGGGGAGGTGCCGAAAAACGGACCTATGGCGGGGAGTCGATAGGTGGGTGGCGGGCCTTGCGCGCGCAGGCAGGGAAGGGCGGGAGTATCGAACCCCCACGCCGAGTTGGAGTCTGACCCCGACCGGCCAATGGTGATGACGGTGGGAATCTGACAAACGCGGGGGTTCGATTTCGCCGAAATCTGGTGCATGGTTTCAGACTCCAACTCTATGCGACACCCCCAGGTTAGGCGGCTCCCAAAAGCCGCGTCAAGAAAAAAACGAAAAAAAATCCGCCGGCCTTGCTTTCGCCGGGTTTTTCAGCCATAATGACATAGAAATCCTGGCATTCGTGGGAGTCGGAATCATGGGTAACTTGCGCATGCGTTTGCCGATGTTGTTGTCTCTGGCGGCCCTGGTGTCCGCGGTCGTGGCCCTGATCCTGGCGATTGGTGCCTGCCGGCAGCCGGCGGCCGAGGTGGTGGTTGTTGACGAGGCCGGCCGTGTTCGCGTGCGGCTCGGCGTCCTTGGCGACAACACCATTGGTCTCGGCCTGTATGACGCCAACGGGCGCCGGCGCGGTGCCTTTCATTTTGTTGAGGCCCTTGACGCGGCCAGTCTCGAGGTAAAAGGCACCGGCGCCCCGTACTCGCCTACCGTCACGGTGGCCACGGTGGGGACGGCCATGGTTTCCCTGGGCGACGAGGATGGCCGGTTCTTCGGTTTGACTCCCAACGGCCCGCAGACCTTTCTCAATCCCTTCCCGCCCCCTTAGACGGCGGGCGCCCTCTGGTCAGGGCGATCCCCCGTGCCGCTGCCGCGGCTCGCACGGCCTTCGCCGAGACCGACCGCCCAAATCGACGGCTGAGGTTGGCCGCGATCGCCGGGGCCTGGTAGCCGGCCGAGGCCATTCGCTTGAGCACACTGCGCGGCCGACCGCGCCGGCCAGTTGCCGTAAATTGAATCGCATCCCACCAGTTGACTGCCACCATAGGTTCCCATTCGGCCAGGCCGTTGGCACAAATCAAGGAAAAAGGGCCAGGATGGCGCAGGACGGCCGCGAGCCCCTGGGGGATGGCCCACCATAGCCTCGCTTCACTCCGCGTGGCGTGGCGCAAGCCTGGTGGCCCAGGGCAGGGCGTGGCGCGGGGGTCACGGCCATCCTGGCGGGAGCGCGCAAAAAAAGGGCCGGCCCCAGGGGTGGTGGCCTGGGGCCGGCGGTTACCGTGCCGCGACAAGCGGCATCGGCCATGGTGGTCTGACGGTTAGGTGTGGGGCCGGCCGCGCTTCAGCGTGATCTTCGCGCGGGCGGCGGCCTTGCGCACGGCCAGGGCCGTGACCGTTCGGCCAAAGTGCTCCGTTAGGATGGCCGCTATCTCCGGCGCCTGCCGGCCGGCCTTGGCCATTTGCCGCAGCATGGTGACCGGCCGCCCCGGTCGGCCCTTTGTCAATTGTATGGTATTCCACCAGTTGATTGCTGCCATGGGATTGCCCTTTCACGTGGTGACCACGTCGGCGTGGTCACGGATAAACCTGGCCGAGTCGCCCAGGTAGGCGGCCATGCCCTTGCCGTCGAGTGGGGTGAGGGCCTTGAGCACCGCTTTCCAGGGGCCGGCCAGGCCCTTGCGTTTGCCGACCGGGCGTACCGTGATGCCGCTGCCATTGACCTTGACCAGCACGTTATACCGCTCGCCCTCAAGGTACATCGACAGGTGTAGCACGGCCGTGCCGTCTGGTTTGTTGGTGACCTCAATGGCCATGGTCATTCCCCCCCGGCCGCGTGTGCATCCTGGGCCTTGATGATTTGCTGCACGTGCTCCCGCACGGTATCGACCTTGACCACGAAACCCTGCCCCGACTCCGGGGCCAGGCGCTCGGCCTTATACGTCCTGTAGGCGCACTCCGCGGCCTTACCGCAGCACGCCCAACATATCGACAAGGCCAAATCCGCCGGGCCACTGCCGGCGTAGCCGAATTGAAACCCGGTGGGACTGTGCCGCACCACGTGGGGCAGGGGGACCTTTTTGCCCACGGCGTCCATCACCTCGGCCTTGACCGTCCCGTCGGTCTGCCGCTGCACGATGATGAGATTGTTGCCTGCCAGGCCAAGGCCGGCCGCGCAGCACGTCGAGCAAAAACCCGTATCGCTGTATACCAGGCTCAAGCGCCGGGTGTGCTTTCTGCATAGGCTGCATTGTGCCATTGTGCACCACCTTTTTGTTGAGGGTTTCCCCTAGCACCGGCAGGGCGCCCATGACCGCCACGAGCCATCCCGCCGGCACCAGGTGAGAGGCTGTGTTTACGCTTCCGCTGTCGGCCCCGGCAAATGCTTGAAGTGTTCGACCACCGTTTCGACGTAATCCGCACACCGGGCGGCGCCGGCGATCTCATCGCCCCGCATTCGCAACGGTTGTGTGTGCCGCAGCAACACGGTGGCCTCTTGTAGTGCTTTGTCGATGCGTTCTAACTGTGCCATGATGCGCTGGCCGCCCTTGATCCCCCTGGCCGCTGCTGTTTCGCGCTCGACAAAGGCAGACACGGCCGCCTCGGCGCCCCAGGGCGACGAATCGACCAGCGTGTGCGCGGGCACCGTCGATTCGGTGCCTGGCAGGAGTTGCGCATCATCCCGGTTTGCCCGCCATCCCTTGCCTTTCGCGTCCAGCGCGACGGTCCACTCTTGCCCCCACACTTTTATGCGGAGCGTGCTCATAAGACACCACCTTTCTACATGGCCACCATTGGCCGGCCGGCAGGTCCGGCCCCAGGGCCAGGCCCGCCGAGGCTCATTCCTCAAGGTTATCTACCAGGTCGGACACGGCCGCCCAATTGTCGGCCACGCCTTGCAGGTGCTTGCGGGCCTCGGCTTCGCGGTCGAGCCCTTGCTCCCATAGGGTCTTATCGCGCTCGGCCTTGACCGCTTTGGTGATAAGGTCATCGAGCGTGGCCGGCTCAAGGGCGTCCAACTCCCAGGAATCCTCACCGTACTCGACCACGTAGCCCTCATATCGAGAATCGGTCACCTTTGCGGGGTTGGGCGGCGGTTGGTACTCGTCAACCTGGTCCATGTTCAAGGCCAGGCGGGTGAGGCGCACCGGCTCATCGAGAAATAGGTCGAGCCGGTCGCGTATATCCCTGGTCATGTCGATGCCGCTTGGGTCATGGTCGCCCAGGTGCAGCAACAAGATGCCCTGCCCCCGGCCCTGGTGCTGCTGAAACCGCCGGATGGCGGCGTCCCACATTTCGCTTTGACTCATGTAGCCGCGGCACGCCATGTAATCGACGCGGAGACGCTTGGCAATGGTGTCCAGCACGCCGGCCAGGGCTTCCTTTTCGATCCAGACCTCGTTGGCTGCGCGGCCCACAGGTCGAGCCGGAACTGGTCGGCCACCGCCTCGATCATGCTTTCGGGCGACCGCCAGGTCGGATAGGCTTCAAGGTTGCGCGTGCGGTCCTCAATCGCATCCCAATCCACCAGGCCGGCCAGGCGGGCGTCGGACAGGATGGCCCCCAGGCGCTTGTAGTTCCGCTGCACGTTCGGCATGAGACCGCGGGCCACGAATTGGTAATAGAGTTGCCGCAAGGTGAGGCGGTAACCCTGCCCGCGGTATTCCTCGATGATGGCGTTTGCCCGATTGATGGTCTCGAGTGTCGCCGGCTTGAAATCCTTGTCCACGTATCGGATGCGCGGCATATCCCACCACCTTTCCTGGCCACCATTGGCCTGCCGGCAGGTCTGGCCCCCACGGCCAGGCCCGCCGGCGGGCCAATGGCCCGCCTGAATCATTCGCCCATGGCCGCCCGGTTGCCCGCCTCTTGCAGTATGGCCGCTTGGGTGATTTCTTCGCAGGTAAGAACGTAGTGCGGCGCCGGCCCCCACACCAGGTCACCCCAATAGAGCGCCTCATGCAGCCGGACCTCGGCTTTGCGCTGGCCCGTCGGCTCATAGACGTAGACCACCCGGTCACGCCTTGGTTCGATGCCGGCGTCACGGATGGCCGCCAGCGCCTGCCAAAGCGCTTCTGTGAGTGACCGGCCTTCGCCCGGCTCGCCGTCGCCAAGCCACTGGCCATTGACCACCTGGGCCAACCACCCGGCGGCCTGCATTGTGCCGTACATGCAGACCTCTGCAACCACCTTGGCCTTTCGCATAACCCACCACCTTTCCTGGCCACCATTGGCCGGCCGGCAGGTCCGGTGATCCCCAGGCCCGCCGGCGGGCCAATGCCCGCCTGCCTCTGCCGCATCGGTCGGGCGCCCCAAGGGCCGGGCCTACCGCCCTGCGCCGGTTGTCATTTACGCCCGACTATTCACTTGCCAAAGCACTACTGCATTATACCCCATTTGGGGCATTTGTCAAGCGCCCGGCCAGAAAAAATGTCCCAAATGGGTTGTTTATTTTTGCCCTTTGCGGCGCGGAATCAGTCTTTTTGCGAGATTTCTTGCTTGACCGCAGAATAAGAACGCGGTAGGTGTCGTGTCGATGACGCGGATGGCCGAACCGGCGGCGTGACAAGGCCAACACGTGGTGCAGGACCCCAGGCCCTACCCTACGCCCACGCCACCCCCCGATGCTGCCTTGGCACAAGTCCTTAGTATACCTCTACTTAGCGTGTGCGGGTCCTTGGGAGGCTCTTTCGAGCAATCGGGTGCAGAGTACCCGCTAAAAAAGCGCACCATTGTTTTAGTCGCTGCTGCGTCAATTCCTTTGCCCCCAGGTGAACGGCTATAGTTATCGAAACGAGGCAATGTCATGGCCAATCGCAAGCGCTTCAAACCGCCACGCCCCACCGCCAGGCCGCCGCGGGCGCCCTACATTGAGGCCGGTATCCGGTGGATGGCCGTGCCCGTCGAAACCGTGCATCCGGACCCCGAAAACGCGCGGCACCATACGCCGGCCAATCTGGCCGCGATACGCGGCAGCCTCACCGGCGCCCGGCAGCAAACCCCCATTGTGGTTGACCGGGACGGGATGATTCTCAAGGGCAACGGCACCTGGCACGCGGCCAAGGCCCTGGGGTGGGATTACATCGCCGTAAGCCTGACCACTCTCGAGGGCGCCGATGCGCGGGCCTACAGCCTGGCCGACAATCGCACGGCCGAGTTGGCCGAGTGGGATGAGACGCGCTTGGCCGTGCAACTGGCCGAGTTGCGGGCCGAGGGCAGCATCGACCTGACCACCCTGGGATGGTCCGACGAGGAAACCCAAGAGGTGCTCAACCTGGCCGCCGGCCTGGGGCATGATACCAACCGGGGACCCGATATGCTTATCGACCGGCGCGACGCCGGCCCCTTGGTCAAGGCGGTGTTTGCGCCGTCGGCCCTGGCCCTGGTCGAGCAAGCCCTGGGCATGACCGGCCTGGTTAACCGGGGCAAGGCCCTTGAGGCCATTGCCCGGTTTTACATCGAGGCGGTGACCGATGCCGGGACAGACTAAAAAACAACATACCACCTTCGCCCGCAAGATGGCCCTGCGCCGCCGGATACTGGCCGAGGTCCGCTCTCGCGGCGAGCCGGTCATCATCGAAACGCACGGCGGGTGGGGCCGGCTCTGGCAGGCCCTCTATGCCGACGTGCCCGCCGGCGTGGTCTTTGAGCACAACCGCTTGCGGGCCGAGCACCTTGCCAGGCAGCGGCCCACGTGGGCGGTCTATGAAACCGATTGCGTGCGCGCCCTGGCCGCGGGGGTGGGCAGCCACCTGGTGCCCAACCTCATCGACCTTGATCCGCACGGTAGCCCTTGGGAAGCGCTTGAGGCCGCCCTGGTCGGCCTCGCCGACCTGGCCGACCCTCTGTGGGTGGTGGCCACCGACGGCCTCCGCGAGAAACTGCGCATCACCGGGGCGTGGCCCCTGCATGCGCTCAAGGAGTTTGTCGGGGAGTTTGGGAACCGCCTGGCCGACGTGTATCTTGATGTTTGCAAGGTCAAGGTCGGACGCCTGGCGGCGCTGCGCCGGTATACCCTCGATGAGTGGCGGGGGTACTACTGTGGGGCGGGCGGGGCCATGACGCATTGGGCCGCACGCCTGGTCAAAACAGGGTAGGCGCGGGGGCCGGAAACGGAAGGGCGGGGAACTCTTGCACCACCTCACCATCGAGCAAGTGACCGGCGCTGTCGTGCCTGGGGCCGCCCCATTGCTTGAAGAAAAACGGCACGCCCGCGGCCCTGCAAAGCGCCCGGATTTCGGTCACCCAATGCTGGCGGTCCTGCCGGCAACCCCAATGCCCGCCGCGATCCCCCAGGGGCACGGCCATGCCGCGGGCGTCCCTGATGGCCGGGTCTTTGAGGTGGGGGCCGGACTCCCCGGCCACTATCACCCACCCGATGCCCTCAAGCGGCAGGTCGGGCATGGCCGACAGCATCGGCTCGGCCGACACAAACCGCAGGCCGCACTCGACGTTGCGCAGGGCGGTGATCCGCTTGTAGTATTGGGGATTTTCGACCGTGACGCCGAGCATCACGTTAGCCGGCACGTCGCGCCGCTGCCAGTAGGCCAGCATTCCCGCGTGGCGTTTGGTGAGTATCTGAAAGACGTGGCGCGGGCAGGCCCGGATAACCTCAAGCACTTGGTCGCGCATGCCGTCGCCCGCCTGGTCAAGAAAGAAATCACTCATGGAGCAAATAAAAAACATGCCCGGCTTTTTGACCGTCCGAGGCACGTTCATCTTGTGCAACTTGGGGGTGAATCCGAAGCCATTGGGAAATGCCGGCGTGCCGGCCATGCTCTCGGCCTGCCTCTTGGCGTAGCAGTACCGGCAGCCCTCACTCACCGGGGCGCCGCCGGTCCAGGGGTTCCACGTGTGATTGGTCCAAGAGATTTTGGTATTCAGCATCGGACACCCGTTTGCCGCCACGGATTCATTTGCGGGCAGGGATAATACCGCGGACCGCGCAGTTGACAAAGACAAAAACCAAAAAATCCGCCCCGCGCAAACGCAAGCCCAAGACCAAGGCCGCGGCCAAAGCCAAGGGCAAAAAACAAACCGGGCCGGCCAAGGCCGAGGCCGGCGGGCGGCCGGTGGGGCATCCCCGGTCCGAAGCGCCCGGACCTACGCTTGTCAAGGGCACGGCCGCCCTGGCTCAATTGCTCGGCGTGCACCAGACCACCATCAACAGGTGGGTGGCCAAAGGGTTGCCGGTCGCCGGGGCCGACACCTTCGACGTGGCCGAGGTGCTGGCCTGGCGTGAAGGCCAGGACGGCAAGGGGGGCGGCCAGGGCGGCACCGCCGATGTCGAATTGAAACAATGGCGGGCCAGGCACCTGCAACTCAAGGTGCTAAAGGACCTCAAGAAACTCATCCCCAGGGGCGAGGCCGAAGCCATTTGGATCCAAACCATCGTCAACGTGCGCACCCGCATGATGGCCCTGCCCGACCGGGTGGTCTTGCTCGTGCCGGCCAGGCTGCGGGCCGACCTGCGCGTCGAGGTGCAGCACGAGGTTGACCGTATCCTGGGCGAATTGCAAAACGGTTTTCTTATGCCGGAGATAGAGGAACAAGTCAATGCGTTCATCGAAACCCTTATCCCCCGCGACGAGGATGCCCATGTTGCCGGGGCGGGTGCGTAGACTCTGGCAGCCGCCCGAGCGCATGACGGCCGCCGAGTGGGTACCGCGGTGGGTGCGTCTGCCCGCGACCGTGGCGGCGATTCCCGGCCGGTGGTCGGCCGACCTTTTCCCATACTGCACAGGGGTGCTCGATGCCTGGTGTGACCCGTACATCGAGCAGATTGTATTGGAGTGGGGGTCACAGTTGGGCAAGACCACCCTGATCGCCTGCCTCGCGCTGTACGTGGCCGACCAGGACCCCGGCCCCATGCTCTTGGCCTCAAGCGTGCAGTCGAGCGTCAAGGAACTGGTGAGCCTGCGCCTGTATCCCATGCTTGAGGCGTGTGACCGCACCAGGGAACTCTTGCCGCCCAAGCACCTGCAAGATGATTACCTGGTCTCCCTAACGACCATGCTCATCTACACCGGATGGTCCGGCAGCGCCACGCGGATGGGCGAGAAAAGCATCCGGTACGTGATGATGACGGAATTAGATAAGTGGGCCATCCGCACGAGTCTTGAGGCCGACCCCGAACATCTGGCCGGCGAGCGCCGCAAGGCGTTTCCCAACTTCAAGATACTCAAAGAGTCCACGCCGACCATTGAGGGCCTGTCACGCATTCACTCGGCCTACCAGGCCAGCGACCGGCGCCGCTTCCACGTGCCATGTTCCAAATGCGGCGCCTATCAGGTACTGGACCGGGCCAACGTATGGTGGCCCCACACCCAGGAGGGCAAGAGCGTGGCGCCCGCCGAGGTGCGCGACGTGGCCCTTTACGTCTGCCCCCATTGCAACGGGCGCCTTGAGGACTATCAGAAACCCCGCCAATTGCGCGCGGGCCTCTGGCTCCCCGAAGGCGTGACGGCCACCGTGATCCGCCACCGGAAAAAGGCGCGGCGGCGCGACGTGGTTTGGGGCCGCCCGCCCAAGTGGCCGGCCAGGCCGTGGCTCACCAAAGGCGTCAAGTGGAAATGGGACCTCTTTGAGTACCGGCTGGCCGGCGAGCCGGCCAAGACCACGCGCACGGCCGGCTACCACCTCGGCAGCCTCTACTCGCCGCTACTGACCTATGGCCATTATGCAGAAAAGTGGCTTGACTCCCAGGACGACCCGGCGGCCTTGCAGAACTTTATCAACGGGTGGGATGCCAAGCCCTGGCGGCTGTCGGTCTCGATGCCAGCGGCCGAGGAACTGGGCGAGCAACTCAAGACCGGCCACGAACCGGGCACAGTGCCCAAGGGGGCCGTGATGTTGACCGCCGGCGTGGACCCCGCCGAGCATGTGATAAACTACGTCGTGCGCGCCTGGGCCAAGGATGGCACCAGTTGGCTCATCGAGCACGGTGTGGTCGAATGGTCCAGAGACCTGCATACCGTCTACAACGCCATCATCGAACCGGCGTGGACGGTCGAGGGCGGCGGCACGATGGCCGTCCATTGCTGCGGCATCGACACCGGGTGGCAAGCCGGCGTGTGCTATGAGTTTTGCGTCCGGCAGGGCGATCGGGTGCGCGGTCTCAAGGGCCATGGGACGGTCGGCAGCGTGTGGAAACCCCTGCGCGTGGACGTGAATCCGGAAAGCGGCAAGGTCTACAAGCGCGGTCTGGTGGTGTGGGTGATTGATTCGGGATATTGGAAAGACCAGATACATCATCGCTGGGGTCTCGACTCCGAAAGCCCAGGCAGTTGGAACCTGCACGCCGAACCGAGCCGGCCGTACCTTCGACAGTTGGTGGCCGAGGTCAAGAGCAAGGTGACCGACAGGACCGGCCACGAAAAATTGCAATGGGTGGTGGTGGACCGCGGGGCCGGCTCGCACTATCTCGACGCCGAGGTCTACGCCATGGCCGTAGCCTACATGAAAGGGATTGGCCGCGTGGCCAGGACCCGGCGCCGGCCCGGCCGGGGCAAGGGCGGGGCGGCCCATACGATGCGCCGGTTGCGGATGCACCGGGGGCATGGACGGAAAGGGTGAGCGAATGGTCAAGGTTTCTCCACGTGACGATGACAAGGCCAAGACCCGGCCGTGGATGGTCTGCCCGGAATGCGGCAGCACCGACACCGAGGTCTACAGCAGCGGCCCCAAGTGTTGGGGCCGGCGGGACGGGCAGCCGTTCCGGTACCGCCTGCAATACCGCCGGTGCCTGGTGCTCAAGTGCCGCGCCCGGTTCAAGGCGGTCATGCCCCTTTGATCCGCCTGCCGGCCGGCCGGAAATGGCGCCTGCGGGCCGCGCGCCGGCAAATCCGGCCTGGGATAGCCGCGCTACCGCCGCGAGGCGCCATGGCCCGCCTGGCGGCCCCCAGGGGGCAATAGACGGGAGTTGCAGGAGAAAAAGATTGTTACCAAATTGGTAATCATCCTCTTGCGGCCATGCCCGCCATCGGCTTTATCCTGAATGAATGGCCACCGTAGATGACATCGAGACCCTCGCGGATGCGTGCTCGACCGCCCTGGCCGCCGGCGACTACGCCACGGCCAAACTCAAGTGGACACAACTTTCTGTGATGATAGGCGCAAAGCCGGACGTGACCACCCCCGAATTGTCCACCCGGTGGGACCGCGCCGCGCTCGATGGCCTGGGAAAGCAAATCGCCGCGCTTGAACAAGAGACGGGACGGCGCCGGCGGCGGGTGTTGGCCGGTTTTCGCAACCGGGGCAGATAATGCCAAGGCCGAGTGATGGGAGTCTGGGCAATCTTCACGTGCAGTTGCGTCGCGCTTCTGAGCGCACGGTGCTCGACCGTGCCATCGGCTTCGTCTCCCCGCGCGCCGAACTCGCCCGCCTCAAGGGCCGCGTCAGCCGTACCATGCTCGGATTCCGGGCGGCCAACATCAGCCGCCTGCGCCGCCGCCGCGACCGGACCAGCGGGTCGGCCGACCGGCATCTTACGCACGCCCAACTTCACGTGTTGCGCGAGAACGCGCGCGAGTTGGACCGCGACAATTGCATCGCCGGCGGTCTGCTCAATCGCATGGTCGATAACATCGTCGGCGAGGGCGGGCGCTTTGAGGCCCTTACCGATGACGAGCAATGGAACACGCGGGCCGAGGGCCTGTTTGACGAGTGGGCCTTTGATGCCGACACGGTGGACGTTGCCGGGCGGTTTGCCTTTTGGGAAATGTCCCGGTCCGCGCTCCGGGCCGTGCTGGTGGACGGTGACCATCTCATGCTCAAGATTCGCAACGGCACCTTGCAGCAAGTCGAAGGTCACCAGTTGGGCACGCCGACCCGGCGCAGCATCCCGGCCGGCACGCCGTCGGGCACGCGCATCATCCACGGCGTCGAGATTACCAAAACCAACAAGCCGGTGGCCTACCATTTCGGGCCGAGCCACCGCGGCATCGAGCATATCTTCAAGACCACCCGCGTCGAGGCCAGCAAACTCTTTTGGCTCTGGAACTGGAAACGGTGCAGCCAGACGCGCGGACAGTCGAGCCTGGCCGACACCGATATTTACTTCGAGCACCTTGACCGATATATCGAGTTTGCGATTGTGGCATCCCAGGTTGCGAGCGCCCACGTCATCGGCGTCGAAACCGAATATGGCGAAGCGTCGGGCGAGCCGGAAGGCACCACGGAACTCGATGAGTTGGGTAACGAGCAATTTGTTGAGGAGAACCAAGCGGGCACCATGCTCTACATGGAGCCGGGGGAGAAAGTCAAGCCTCTCACGCCCGCCCACCCGATGCCGGAGTTTGAGCCTTTCTTGCGGGCCTTCGGCCGCATCATCGGCCTGCCCTATGGCCTGCCGATCGAGGTGGTCCTGCTCGACTGGTCGCAGGGCAACTACGCCAGCGCCCGCGGGGCCATGCAGCAGGCCAAAAAAGCCTGGCGAAACTGGCAGAAATACATCTACACCCACCTTATGTGGCCGGTATGGGTTTGGAAGATTCGCCAGTTTATCGCCGAGGGAAAACTGGCCAACCGTGATGACCACGCCAAGATGCTGTGGGTGGGGCCTGGGTGGGATTGGATTGACGTTTACAAAGAGGTCGTGGCCGCCGAACGGGGTATCGGGTGCGGCATCGAAAGCCGGGCCAGGGTGCTCATGCAGCGCGGCCTGGACCTGGGGAACCTCATGCGCGAGCGGGCCAAGGCCATCGTGATGGCCAAGGCCATCGCCAAGGAGTTTGAGATTGAGAATTACAAAGACGTGCTCGGCAAGGTGAAAAAGCCGGCCGGCCGCGCGACGAAGCGCGGCGGTACGCAAGGGGAGTGACCATGCCGTTTGTCAACTACCACAACTGCCGGCTGAAAGACCCCGGCAAGTTCAAGGACGGCAAAGACAATTGGGCCACGGTCGGGCGAAAATCGGCCAGCAAGGGGGGCCGCGCTTACCTGGCGGTCCGGGGCGTGCTCAAGGCCACGGGCAAGTGGGCCGACCAGGCCCTGCGCTATGCCAAGGGCAGGTGGCCCAAGGCCGTGGCCCAAAGCCATTGCAAGGCCCACAAGGGGATACTCTTTGAGCCGGCCAAGGGTACCAGCGCGCCGGCCGATCCCGATGACGTGGCCGAGGTCCTGGCGGTCGGATGGTATGGGCCGACAGACGTAAGCGCGGCCGAGCCGTGCCCGACCGGCATGGACGATGAGGCCATCGACGCCCACGACCTGGGCGTCGGCCTTGAGGATGGTGCCACCCCGGCCATCGGCCAGGTCGCCGCGGGGGGCACGGTGGAATTGCCGACCGAAGCGCTGTGCCTGGCGGCCGGCGAGGAGTCAATCGAACTGGCTGCCGATGACGGCGACGGCGGCAGCACACAGTTCAAGATGGTGGCCTACAGCGGCCACCCCATTGTGGGGCACTGGTATTACGGCACCCTGGTCCTGGACTGTGCCGGCATGGTCTTTGACGGCGCCAAGATGGCCGTGCTGCGCGAGCACGAGCGCGACCGCATCGTCGGCCTGGCCCCCACCAAGGATATTGAGCATAACACCGCGCTGGTGGTTTCCGGGAAGGTGCTCGACACCGGGGATGGCCGCGAGGTCGTGAGCCTGTCGAAGCAAGGTTTTCCGTGGCAGGCCAGCATGTATTTCCGGCCCCTGGGTGACGTGACCCAGTTGGCCAAGGGCGAGACCATGACGGTCAACGGCCACCCGGTACGGGGACCGGCGTATGTATTCACCAAGACCCGGATACGCGAGGTGAGTTTCTGCACGCTGGGTGCAGACCATAGGACCCGCGCACGCGCGTGGGCCGCTGCCGATGATGGCCCGGCGGCCATCACCGTCCAATCGAGCAAACCTGATGAGGAGCATGAGCCCATGGCAGAAACACCAACCCCAGGCGCCGAAGCGCCCCCGGCCGCAGACCTGTCGAAAGTCACGGCCGAGCAATTGCGGAGTGCCAACCCGGACCTGGCCGCGGAACTGGCCAAGGCGCCGGCGGGCACCGTCGAGGAACTGAAAGCGGCCATGCCCGATGCGCCGGCCGACTTTCTCTTGGAGCAAGTCCAGGCCGGGGCCAGCGTGGCCGACGCCCGCGGGAACTGGGCGAATAAGGTGCTCAAGGAAAAGGCCGCGGCGGCCGAGGCCGATGCCACGACCACCGCGCCGGTCGAGACGGCCGGCGACGGGACGGGCGCCGAGGACGTGCCCAAGACGTTTCGCCAGGCCGTGGCCGTGGTCCAAAAAGAGCGGGCCGAGGAAGGGCGGCCGGTGAGCCGGTCCAAGGCCATGAGCCTGGTGGACGGGCGGTGGCCCGACTTGCGCAAGAAGATGGTGGCCGCGGCCAATCCCACCAAGACGGCTGCCGTGGACGGCCACTTTGCCGCGGCCGAGGCCAGCGAATTGCCGCACGCCCGCAAGGCCGCCAACACACCGGGCGGTTAATGGCCGGCCGCCGATTGTAGAGGGGTTGACCGGGTGAGGGGTAAAATCGAAAGGTACTGGCCATGAGCACCCAATCGCACTCAGCCGCGGCTAAAGCCAAAGCCAAGGCCGACGCCGAAGCCAAGAGGGCGGCCGACGCCGACGCCGATGCCGAAGCCAAGAGGGTAGCCGAAGCCGAAGCGGACGTCGAAGCCGAAGCGGACGCCGAAGCCAAGAGGGCGGCCGACGCCGAAGCGGACGCCGATAGAGACGAACATGCCGGGGCCGACGGGAAGCGCAGGTCGGACGATGTACCGGGGACCACACGCGAGCCTGATGCCCCCAAGCCGGGGAGTGACGCCCCCCGGCCGGGGGCCGAGCGTGGTCAACCTGCCACCGGGGTTGCCGCCGCGACCGCCGCGGCCGGCCAACCCGCGACGTTGGAGGAGGCCGTTGAAAGCCACCTCAAACGTCACCCGACCTGCCACCGTTGGCTTGCCGTGGACATCTGCCGCCAGGCTTACCCGGAACTCGCCGGCCTGCCGCCCACGCGGTTAAGCCGGCAGCGCGCCAAGCAACGGCAAGGCGGGTAGCCGCCAAATGAGGGAGACGTGAGCGACGTGGCTGGCCGGCCACGTGATGCCGGCCAAGCATGAACCCAAACACAGGGAGTTACGCAAATGGCTCGACAAATCGAAAACGGGCACGTGACCTTGCAGGTCAATGCCACGGTGGCCGTGACGCGGTTCGCCCTGGTCAAACTGACCAGCGGCCTCATCGTCCTTAACACGGTGACCGAGACCGACGTGCCGGTCGGCGTCGTGCAGAACGCGGGCGCCGTCAACACCCGCCAGGACGTGCGATTGCTGTCCGATCCTGGGACGTTCAAGATGGTCGCGTCCGGCGTCATCGCCCTCGGCGCCGACGTTTACGCCGCGGCCATCGGAAAAATCTCTGCGCTGCCGGTCGGCGCCGGCGATTACCGGCGCGTCGGCCAAGCCCTTGAGGCCGCCGCCGCCGACGAAGACATCATCGAGGTGCTGCCGTCCCATGACCATCACATCGAGACCGTGACCTGATAGACGGTCACGAGTCTCGCAAGGGTTGTAACCGCCCGGTCGGGGCGTCTCGGCCTGGGAGACAAAACGACGGCGTGGCCGTTGCCACGCGCGGAAAGGAGTAAGTGCCATGGCCGTTAGCGCAGCCGCTACCCTGCAACGCCCGGACCTGGGCGTTACCATCGAGGAATACCGGCTTGAGGCGCTCAGCCGGTCCCTCATCGCCGACCAGGCGCTGCCGCTGTTTGAGGTGGCCCTGCAATCCGCCGAGTTCGGCGTGATCCCGGTCGAGACTGGCCTGCGCGTCCCCGACACCAACCGGGCGCCCGGCGCCGCGTACCCGCGCGGTGACTGGCAGTTTGAGACCGACTACTATGCTTGCTCCGAGCATGGTTGGGAGGAGGTGGTTGACGACAGCCGCGCCGCCATCTACCGGCGTTTCTTCGACGCCGAGCAAGCGACCGCGAGAAAGGCGGCCAAGGTCTTTTACACGGCCCGCGAGTACCGGGCCTCGGCCTTGCTGTTCAACACGACCACCTGGTCGGTGGCGGACACCGAAAAGCAGACGGTTAGCGTGGAGTGGGACACGTCGGCCACCGCCGTGCCGCGCGCCGAGATTCTCAAGGCCCGCAAGCAAATCCATGCGGTGACCGGCCTCGAACCGAACGCGCTCATCGTGACGTGGAGCACCTACCATGACTTGCTCAACTGCGCGAGCATTCTCGACGCCCTGAAATACACCGCGCCGCTTGAGGTCAGCCCGGAAGTTGCGCGGCGCCGCATCCTGGCCACCGTGCTCGGCGTTGATCGGATTCTGGTCGGGGGTGCCATCTACAACAGCGCTCTCGAGGGCGCCACGCCAACGCTCGTGCCCGTGTGGGACGACGAGTACGCCATGCTGGCCTGCGTCTGCGAGGAAAACGCGGACCTCGAAATCCCCGCCGTCGGGCGCACGTTCCTCTTTACCGGCGACTCCCCCGACCTGGTGGTCGTGGAAAGTTACCGCCTTGAGGAAAGGCGCAGCGACGTGATCCGCCTGCGGCAGCACGTGCACGAGAAAGTGCTCCGCAAAGACGTGGCCATCCTGTTTGACAACATCACCACCTGAGTCATCTTCCGCGCAATCCACCGGCGCCGGGCCGGCCGGCCGGCCCGGCGCCCGAGCCCGTCGGGGGCCGCCAATGGGAGCACCACGTCGTGCCGACCCGAATGGCTGTGGGGGCAAGCACCTGAAACTGGTGCTGGCCCTGGGCCTGCCCGTGATGGCCCTGGTGCTGGCCATCAGCGCGTGGGTGCACACCGGCGCCGCCTCGGCCCTGGCCACCCATCAAAAGGCCCAGGCCGCCGCGGCCGCGGTTTCCGAGACCCGGCTGCGGTCCCTTGAGGGTGACCGGGCGAGCCTGGTGACCGCCACCGATAACCTGCGCAGGGAACTCGAGCGCGCCCGCCAGGACGTCCGGCAGGCCATGGCCGACCTCAAGCGCGAAATCGACCGGCTGCAACCGCGGCCACCGACGGCCGCGGACAACTGAAAGGGTTTCATTCATGCGGTATTTTGCCATTGCGATTTGTCTTGCCCTGGCCGTCCTGGCTGGCTGCGCCAATCCCGCCATCGAGCAAGCCGAACGCCTGCAACTGGCGGGCCTGGAGCAATACCGGGCCGAAATGCAAACATATCACACCAAGAGCCTGGCCACCATCCGCGCGCTCAATCTTGAAAAACTGGACGCCGCTTTCACCGATTCCGTGCGCCTGGCCGCCGTCCCCCCACCCGATCCCGCCGCCGAGGGCGCCGAGCCGATGGTCCCCCTGTCGGCCGTCTTTGAGAAAGTCGCCAAGGTCGCTGCGCTGCGCGCCGACCTTGAGATCAAACTGACCACGCTCGACACCCAATTTGCCGAGCGTGATGCCCTGGCCGCCCGCCTGATCCGGATAGGCCAGGGCAAACTCGACCTCATCACCGCCTACACCCGGCTGGCCGCGGCGTGGCGTGCGCTGTGGACCCGCGAGCCGGAGTTTGCCGATTTGTCCGCCGATGCCAGAAAGGTGCTCGAAGATGGCCAGTGAAGCCGACCTTACCGCCGCCGCCGCCAACTTCATGCGCGAGGCCGCCCGCTACAGCGCGGCCGCCAGGGACCCGGAGGACCCGCTTGACGGGGTATCGTTCAGGGTCCCCGACCTGGGGGGCCTTGACCCGGTGGTCACCGACGAGGACGCCAGCGCCGTCATCGCGCGGATGGGCGCTGCCAAGGCGCCGGCCGAAGCCATCCCGGCCCTGGTGACCATGGCCCGCAGCCTGGCCACGTTCTTTGGCCTGGCGTGATCCCAGGGTCTCGGGCCAGGTGAAACCAACACAGGGGGCGAGATAACCGCCAATCGAAAGGAGCGCACAAGTGTGTAACATCTTCACCAGTAAAAAGAGCGTCATGGCCTTGCTGGCCGTGGCCATGGTTTTTGCCCTGGGCATCGTGGTGTTGGTCACCCACGTCGAATCCTTCGACCAGGCCAAAGAGGTGATGTTCTACCTGGTCGCAAGCATCACCGGCATCGCGGTGGGGCATAACGTCAGCCAGGGAATCGCCGACCACGGCAAGCCGGCCGAATGACCTGGCCGACGCCCTGTAAGGAATGACCCGTTTGACCAGCGGGGGTCGGCACGGGCCGCCCCGTGTCGGCCCCCATGTTTCAAGATAGGGGCAAAACATGGCATACGCATTGTGCTGTTATTACGGGGGTGGCGGGGCCGAGGCGTGTTTGCTCTGTGTGCCGGACTCGACGCCCGGCGCTGGCGGGGCCGCCCTGGTCGCCGACCTCAAGATTTTGGCCGACCGCATCGGTCCCTGCAAATACGACGCTACCGCAGCGCCCACCGCCGATGATGACGAGAATGACGGCTATCGGGTGGGTTCCCGGTGGTTCAACCTCACCACCCAGGACGAGTATATCTGCATCGACGCCACGGCCACGGCGGCCGTGTGGATAGCAACAACCCTTGCGCCGGGCAGTGTGGGTACCTCGGACCTGGCCGACCTGGCCGTGACCACGGCCAAGTTGGCCGCCGGCGCCGTGACCGTCGCCAAGATTGCGCCCTTCGGCGAGGGTGAAACCTTGCTCTTTGGGTGCGGGTGTTGCGGCATCATCCATGGTTGCGATGATGCCGGTACGCCGTACCTGTCCATTGCCCACCCCACCCGGCTCTGCCTTGAGACCGGCTGCATCATTACGGCCGGCAGCATTTGCGCCGGCCCGATCGTCAGGGGTACCTGCCTCGTGGCGGCCGAGGCCGTGGTCGCCGGCACCTGCGCGCACGCCAAGTTGGTGTTTGCCTCGTGCTGCGGCATCGTGGGGTGTTCCGATTTCGCCGCGCTGCCGGCCGGGTGCCTTTGCACCACCAAGGCCGAGTTGGATTCGACCTATTACAATGCCGAGATGGCCTTTCTCAAATCTGAAGCCAACTGCATGTATCTGATGTGCGTCAGGGCCTGCGGGGGCCCCGCACAACTGCAAGTCAACTGGTCGGACGGTGTGGGTCTGGCCAATCTGGGCAAACTGATTGTCGGCGAGTGCTTACAGGGCGGGTGTCAGGTGGAATCGCCCTTGCTCACAGTTACATGCGGGAACGTCGATTGCAACCTGGTGGTGGGCGAAGCCATCACGGCCGGATTGCTCAGCGCCTGCGCTGTTGTGGGTGGCGAACAACTGCTGGTGCCTGGCAACCAATGCGAGGTGACCCGCAATATGTATTGGGATGGCACCGACCTGATGGTCTATACCGGCGCCGCCTGGGTGTGCTTCTGCCAGAAATCCTAATCGCCGGGGGGCGAAAGGGTGTGATATGCGTACCGATTTCGATAGCGTTGCCCTGGTGGTCGAAGGGGGCATCGGCCGGTGTATCGCCGCCACGGCCGTGGTGCGGTGCCTGGCCGCCGCCCATCCCGGCAAGCGCCTGGTGGTGGTGACCGGGTGGCCGGACCCCTTTATCGGCAATCCCCACGTGGCCCGCATCTACCGCATCGGGGACCCGCAGCATTTCTTTGAGGACGAGGTGCTCGGCCGGCGCACCTGGGTGGCCCACGTGGAACCGTACCGCCATCCCGATTACGTCAACGCCGAGCGGCACCTGGTCGATTGCTGGTGTGATCTGTTGGGGGTCGAGTATGACGGCGGCACGCCTACCCTCTTTTTGACGCCGGGGGAACTCGATCAGGGCAAGGCCGCCATGGCCAAGGCCCGCCGGCCGGTGGTGCTCATGCAGGCCAGCGGCGGCCCGGTACCGGCCACCCAGGACCTGGACCGGCTCATCGAGGTACGCCGGCGGATGCACCGCCGCAACCTGCCCTTGAACATTGCCGGCCAGGTGGCCAATGCCCTCATGGCCAAAGGCTACCACGTGGCTCTGGTACGGCATCAGAACCAACCGGCCTTGGCCGGCGTCGAGTCGGTGACCGGCCCCCTGCGCACCATCTTCGCCCTCGTGCCCTTCGCCAAGCACCTGGTGCTCATCGACTCATTTATGCAGGATGCAGCCGCGGCCCTGCAACGGCCGGCCGTGGTGTGTTGGGGGGGCACCAGTTACAAGCGCCTGGGTTGGGACCTGCACACCAACATCGAGCAAGATACGGGATGCCCCACTCCCAGGTGCCACCGCCCCAACAGTTATCTGTGGGACCGCGACGCCAACGGCAATCCGTGGGATTGTCCCTACGGCGATAAGTGCATGAATCAGTTTGACCCCAAGGGCATCCTCGCCGCCCTGGGGGAGAGCGAAACCCAGAAAGGGGAACCCGATGCCACTCAAAGTGGACCTGGCGGCCGGTGAAACCGCCCTGGCGACGGACCTGCCCGCGGCGCACCTGGTGGTTAAGAGCGTGACCATCAAGATGCCGGCGGCGGCAACGGAAACGGCCGCGGCCGAGGCTGAGGTGCAGGTGTACGCGAACGGGGCTGCAAGGGCAGCCGGCGGGCAGCCGGCGGAAAGCCTGCCCGTCCGGCTCGAAGTGCCGGCGGATGATTGGGCCGTCATCGAGGGCTTGGTATTTGATGCCCTCAAGGCGGCCGACCCGACCTTTATCCGCGCTGTGCCGGTGGAAGACACGGTGCCCGCACGCCCGGCCCCAGCGCCCGAGGTACCCGAAAGCCCATGACCCTGCGCGACACCCACAAAGCCGACGTGGCCACGATACTGGCCGGCGAAGATTTCAGCCTGCCCGTGCGCTACCTGCCGGCGGGGGACCTGGGCGCGAGCCGGATGGTACGCGCCGCCGAGGTGACGGCCGAGGACCGCCTTGAGCAATCGGATGAGGGCCAGGACGTGGAGCGCACGCGGGTCCTGGTCATTGCCCGCGACGATGACAACTCCGGCATCGAGGCGCCCAGTGTGCAGGACGGGGACAAGTTTCAGTTTCCGGCCTCGTCCCTCGACTGGTCAACCATGACCCCCGGCGAATGGGCCGAGTTGACGGTTGACGAATGGGCCGCCCTGGCCGCGGCCGACGAGGAATGGGTGCTCATCGGTATCGACCGCCAGGACGAATATACAAGCCGGCTCCGCCTGGTGCGCGTGGACCGCCGCCAGGTCACACAACCGGACTACCGGAGATCGTAGCCGATGACCGAACCCGACGGCTGCCTGCACACGCCGATGACCACCTTGCGGACGATGCTGTCAACCGTGGCCGCCTGGCAGACCTGGTGCAACGTGCCCGACGCCGCGGCGGCCTTGCTCCGGATCCACCGCATGGTTGTGGAAATCACCGGCGGCGAGACCGGCGACGATGCCGTACCCTTCCCGTTTGCCGTGGTGGGCATGGGTGACCGATGGGAGAGTGAAGCGGTGGCCCAGGGGGCCACGGCCGATATGTACGTTGAGACGGGTTCGGTGTTCCTGGCGTTTGAGGACGTGCTGGCCCAAGAGGAAACCGACCGCGACGGCCTGACGCGGTTTGTCAATAATGTATCTGCTGTGCTCGATGGCCTGCGCGCGATTTCCGGGCAGGGCGCCAACCTCAACATCGTCCGCATCATGCAGCGGGACCCGCCGGGCCTGTTTGCCGAAGCGAAACACCAGACGCGGCCGGCCCGCGGCGTGCAGGCCGCCTACCTGATTGAGTGGGGACCGTGATGCCGGTTGTGATCCGAACGCGCATCGACTACGTGGCGCCCGCCGGCATCACCGCCCGCCGCCTGCCGCGGCACGTCAAGCAAAGCCTGCAAGCGGCCGGCATCCTCTGGCATGACAAGATGCTGCCGCGTCACTTTCAGAGTTACGCCTCGGCCAAATACGGCTACAAGCACCGGGCCGCGTGGTACAGGGAGCAAAAGCAAGCCGGCATGGGTCCGGCCGCCACCGACCGGCCCCTGGTGTGGTCGGGGGACACCGAACGGCAGGCCACCAGCAGCGCCCGCATCGGCGGCACGAGCAAGCGCCTGCGGGTGACCATGGACGTGCCGTTTTATTTCGGCATTCAGTCGGCCAGCCGGCCGGACCTGGTGGCCGAGTTGATTGCCTGGACCGCGGCCGAGGGCCTGCACCTGGCACGGTTTGTTTCAGCCGACCTGGCGGCGCGCCTTGCGGCCGAGAGCACCCGCACAAGTGTGACCGTTTAGCCGAAAGGGCGAATCCATGAATCTCTACACCCTCTATCTCTTGCAGCACAGCACCGATGACCTGGGCGGTGTGACCGACTTCGGCCTGCCCCCCGGCATCCGCGAAATCATGCTCGGCGCCGACGGGCAGGTGGACCCGACCTTTGCCGCCGTCATCGACCAGGCGCCTACCCTGCGGTGGACCTCGCGGGCCATTCAGGCGCATCTCGACCTGATTGGGCAGGACGGCCTGGCCGTCAGCGCCACCCCGCTGACCGCGTGGCTGCGCCGCAACACCGCGCAGGGGGTCCGGGCCACCGGCTCGGTGCACACCAAAATGGAAATCAACCTCGGCCTGGCCGTGCCCCGGCAAATCCGGGCGGCCCACAACGACCCCAACGGGG
Source organism: uncultured Anaerolineales bacterium (assembly GCA_964539385.1). Lineage (GTDB taxonomy): Bacteria > Planctomycetota > Phycisphaerae > FEN-1346 > FEN-1346 > JAUVZF01. The sequence goes on from CAZIJC010000003.1 coordinate 34,026, forward strand.
CGACCATCGACTATGAGTGTATCATTCTGCATGACGGCACGAATGACCCGGTGGTCATCACCGAAGCCCAGGCACTGCCGGCCTCGGATGACGAAGGCGTGCAGCAGGTGTTCACGTGCGGCCAGGTGTCGCTCAACGGCACCGAGGTCAACGGCGTGCAGGAAATCATCGTGGACTTTGGCATACAGGTGAGCACCCAGGGCGAAAAGGGCCTGGTGTGGCCGACCTACGCCGGCATCATCAGCCGGCAGCCGCGCATCACCATCCGGGTGCTCGACCCCGACGTGTGGGCCGACCTCGGCATCAGCGGCCAGGTGCAGGCCGCGACCGACAGCGAAATCTATCTCCGCAAGGTCTCCGCCGGCGGCACGCGCGTGATCGAGGCCACCTCCGAGCATATCAAACTGTCGATGAATGCGGGCCGGCACTTTGTCGATGACGTGTCGGGCCGGCACGCGGATTGGGTGACCGGCAGCCTGGTGCTTACGCCCCTTGAGGAAGCCACCACGGCGCCCCTGGTCATTGACACCGCCTGCGCGATTACATAGCCGGGGGGCCACCGAAAAGAGGGAATCCCATGAGCGCCTTTCTGTATTGGGTACCGGGTGAATCGACCGGCGGCCCCAAGATGGTCGAGGCCGCCGGCCTCTCCCACGTCTTTGACAGGAGCGCCGGCGTGGCCGTATGCAGCAAAGGGCCGGACGGGGTCGGCGGGGCCATTCTGGCGCGCGGCAACCTGGGCGGCAAACACGGTTACTATCCGGACGTCCAAGAATGGCAAAAGGTGGCCGGCCAGTGGCTTGGGTGGCCCAAGGATAATCCGCCCGGCCCCGATGACCTGGTGCGCGATACCCTGGTCGATGGGTGGGACACGGAACTGGCCGACGGCAATGCGTGGGTGGTGCCCGTGGTCCGGGTCTTTCCCAAGGGTACGCGCCTGCCGCAGACCATGGTGCTCGGCCCCGCCGGCCAATGGGTTGGCCAGGTGCGCGAGGAGTTTGTTGACTTGTGCCAGGCGGTGGGCGTGGCGTGGGATTTCTTTTTCGCGGCCCCCCACGTCGCCGACCCGGCGGCCGGATTCGAGGGCAGGGTCATCACCCTGCCCGACGCGGCCGACCTGGCGGTCCGGGGATTGACCCTCAACTACCGCGTCGGCCGGCGCGAGGTGTCGGCCCTGCGCCTGTTAGATGACAAGATGGTCGGGCGGGTCATCGGCGCCATGTTCGACCTGCCGGCCGTGATCCGCGCGGCCGAGGCCGTGGCCGCCGCCCAGGCCGATGGAAAAAAAGGGGGTGCCCCGACTACCGCATGATGGTTCACACCATGTGGCGGTCGGGGCTGCTGCCCGACTACGTACCAACCTTTGCCGATGTTTATTGGCTTGCGTTGTAGGGGCCTGTCATGGCCAAGGTGATTTTTGAGATGGACGCGAAGGCCGAGCGTGTGGTGCGCGCGTACATGGCCGTCCATGAGGCGCAGAAAAAGACCGAGACCGGCGCCCGCCGCCTCGGCCAGACCACCAAAGAGACCGGCAGGCAATCACGCGAAGCAACCCGCGGCATGGGCAGCGACCTTGGGGGCCTGGCCCTGCGCTACGTGTCTTTGAGCGCCATCGCCACGACCGGCATCATGGCCATTCGGAAAGCCTGGCAGGATGTTGAACAGGCGGCGCGTGAGGCCCTTGAGGCCCAGGTACCGGCCGGGCAAGCCTGGTCGCGGTTCCTCTTGAACATGCCGGCCGGGTGGGACGCCCAGGGCATGGAGCAATGGGCCGAACGGATGCAGGCCACCACCGGCATGACCAAGGCCCGCCTGGCCGACCTGATGCAAGGTGTTAGCGCCAAGGGCGCCCTTGCCCAGCGCCCCACCCTGGCCGCCGCCGAGGTGGCCGCCACCATCGAACGCCTGGCCGGCGAGGGCTACCTGTCACCGGAAGCCCTCTCCGGCTTCTTTGCCGTTGCCAACCTGGCCGGGGCCAAGACCAAAGAGGACGTGATGAACACCGTGGGGTGGTCCCTGGCCTTGCAGCGCCGGGCCAAGGTCATCGAGCCGACCGCCATGCTGGCCACGATGCCGCGGGCCGTGACCGCCATGCAGCAAGCCGGCTTTGCCCCGGAAGAAGGCGGCCGCCTTTGGGCCACCATCACCCAGGTGGTCGAGGATTACGAGGGCCGGCGAAGCGCCATGGCGGTGGCCGAGTTTGCCAAGACCATCCGCACCAAGGCGATCCTGCCCGAGCGCCGCGGCCGGTGGGGCATGATACCGGAGACGATGACCGACGTTGCGGACGTGCTCGATTTGATGGGAGAGCGCTACCAGGCGGCCGCCCCGACCGTCCGGGGCCAGATGTTGCGGCGCGTCGGCGGCGGCGCCCGGTTGCAGCAATTCCTGATGGGATGGTGGCAGGGACCGGAAGGCCGGGCGCAGGCCGAGTGGCAGGCCACCGGCGGGTTGCCGGCGCCGCTTGCGCCCGAGGCCGGCCGTTTCTTCACCGATTGGTTGGGCCGGGCCAAGGCCGGCCGCGAGGCCCCGCTGGTCGAAGCGCAGGCATTCGCCACGGGCGCCGTGGACCTGGCCAGGCGCGCCAACGTACCGGCCGCCCAATATGCCCTGGTCACCAAGACCCTTGAGGAAATGGACCGGGCGGCCGGCGTCAACTGGATCGACCGCACGGGCCGGGCCTTGACCCGCGCGGTGGACTATCATATCTTCGGAGTGGAACCGCAAGATATTGCGATGCGCGAAGCCGGCGGCCGCCTGCGCCGAGGATGGACTCCGGGAGCGGAATCGTCTTGGGCCGCGCTGATTAAAGCCCTGCAAGACAACACCGAGGTCGTGCGCGAGACTCTGGCCGGCGTGCCGGCCAGACCGATAACCGAGAGCGACTAAGACCATGGCAATCAACATAGGTGGCACCAATCTTATTAGCCTGCGCATGACGCCCGACCGGCCGGGCACTCAGGTCGAGACCATCGTGCGGCCGGGCGTGGACGGCGTGGCCTTCCGCGACCTGGGCAGCCGCGGCGAACCTTTCGACGCGCTGGCCGTTGTCGATTGTGACGACGCCGCGGCGGCCACGGCCGTTACCGAAACCCTCAAGGCCCTGCAAGGCCACCTCGTGGATGCCGAAGATGACCACGGCGAGACGTATACCGATTTGATGCTCTTGCAGGTGCGCATCCTGGCCCGGAAGGCCATCAAGAGCGCCGCCGGCGGGGTGAGCGAAACCAAAGGGGTGCTGATGCGCGTGGGCTTCCGGCTGCAATGGTCCGCGGCCGAGTCGTAGGGGGCAGACAAGTGACGGTTTCCGACCTGGCCGCTCAACGCCTGGCCCCCAACACGTGGCGCCTGTCCTGGTCGAGCGACCTGGGCGCCCCCCTCTTTTACGTCTACCGCGACGGCATCCTCGTGGTGGGACCGATCACCCCGACTTACCTGGTGGTGCGCGTCCCGGACGGCGAAAGCCCGGTCTTTGACGTGATAGACCAGGACGGCGTTGCCCCCGACGCCGCCTATCCGGGCCGGGTTACGGTTGCCTGGTGGGGTGTGGACGGGGCCGATCATTACGTGGTGCGCGAATACGTCGGCGCCGCGTGGGTGGACCGCAAGACGTTCTGGCCGACGCAGGCCGACTATTACAAATGGCTTTCCGCCCGCCTGGCCGACTCGACGCTGCACACGTTTCGGGTGGTGGCGGTAGGAGCGGATGGAAACGAAAGCACGGCGGCCGAGCGCGAGGTGTATATGGTGCGCCACCCCGACGAGCCTGCCGTTACATTCACCTATGACGATCAGACTGGCAATGTCACCGTAGCCGAGGCGTGATCCGATGGCCGACCAGAACACCGGCGCCGATGCCCTGGGGCAGTACCTCACCGGCGCGGGGTCCGACGGCGCAAGCCAACCTGATCCCGATGCAAGTTTGGGGAACTACCGGGCGGCCGAGCGGCTTGACCCCCTGGGGGTGCTGATGGCCCAGGGACCGCCCGGCCTGCGCATCGAGCGTGTGAGCGGCTACAACGGTGTGGGCGCCGCAAGCCTGGTGGCCGCCGGCGCCGACGCGGTGGCCTGGCGGCCGCCGGATGACACCGAGGGTGAGGCCATTGCGATCGCCGACGGCGAAACCCGCCAGGTGGCCGGTGCCGACGAACCCTACTGGGCCAACATGAGCGTGGCCAGGTGGGCCGAGTTGACGGTTGCCGAATGGGCCGCCATGGGCATCGGCGGCAGCGGCCTCGACGGGTTTGCCATCGTGACCCGGCGCAGCACCGAACCCCTGGCCGGCGAGTTTGTGGCCCACCTCGACCGGGTGGTCGGCAACGTGGTGGGCGGCAGCCGGCAGACCGCCAGCGGCGAAGCGTACCGATGCGTTTGCCTCAAGAACACCACCGGCGACGGCAAGACCCTCGGCTTGTGGCACCTGGCCGACACCGCGGCGGATGGCCTGGCCGACGTGGCCACCACCACCCGTGACTTTACCAATCATGGCGCCGAGCACGTGCCCGGCCAGGGGTACCGCTTCGTCAAGGCTGAGAACGATTACATGCAGGCTACGGTCGGCGCTCTCGACGCAATTGCGGCGGTGACAATGGAGTGTTGGGTCCGCGATTGGCAGACCCCGATTGATTCCTATGGGCAGATAGCCCGTTTCTGGACGGACAGCAGCAACCGCCTTATGCTGGATGCCAAAATCACTACCGACCCTGCCTCGTCCTACATCTGCGCGTCCCTGAAAATCGGAGGAGACTGGTCGCCCACTGCCTCTTGGACGGGCGTCGATGCCAACGCACTGCTCGTCGGAAGCGATCCCTGGCATGTCGCCGTCGTGCTCGATGCCCCGAACACCCTTCGCCTCTTTGTGAATGGTATTCTCCGCGCCGAGGTCGTGCCGCTTGGCAATGAACTACCTATCGGCACGTATTATCTCATACTTGGCTACGGCTCGACTGCGGCCGCTCTCTCGGCCATCGTGGACGAACCCCGACTGTCAAGCGCCGCGCGTTACTCCGCCACGTTCACCCCGGACACCCTCTTGCCCGAGCGCGCCATGACCGGCGTGACCGCGTGGCTCGCGCCCGACCGCACGCCCAAGACCGTGGCCGGCAACTACGGCACCGCGGGCGCCACCATCACGGTGGACGGGGACCTTGACGACTGGCCGCCCACCGGGTGGATGGTCAACAAGACCACCGACGAGGTTCTGTGGTACATCGTGCGTACCAGCACCCAATTGACCGTAGACCCGGACGGCCGCGACGTGTGGGACGAAACCGGCGGCGGCGCCGGCGTCGGCATGGCCGGCTCGGCCGGCGACGTGCTGGCCCTGGTGGGGCCGGCGCGCATCGGCAAAGAGACTCCGAGCGCACAGCCGGACGGATACTTTACCACCGTGAGCCCGGAAACCTCGGCCCCCGGCGGCGTGACCTTCGAGCACCCGTGGGGGAGCCTGGACCCGACCGCCCTTGACCTGGGGACCGTGGCGGCCGGCGAAATCGTTGGCCTCTGGATCGAGCGCATGGCCCTGGCCAAAACCGGCGGCGGCCGGCACGCCGAACCCCGGCGCCATACGGCCGTGGCCGTCCAGTGGACGGAATACCTGGTGCACACCCACAACGCGGCCCTGCCCGGCCTCGGGCGCGTCGGAGATACCAGCGTGCTCCGTTACGGTTTGTGGCATGGTGTGGACGCCGAGCCGGACTTGACCGCCGATCCCGACGAAACGTCCGACACGTTGCCTTTTGTCTATACCGCCATGACCCCGGATGCCGTCAACTACCTGGTCGTGCGGCAGCGGAATGATTGGGGCCTCTGGTCTCAGAATACCATGGCCTGGCAAATCGAACTCGACGCCCAGGGGCCGCCGGGCGTGGTGGCGGTCAAACCGTCGGCGCCCAAGCCCTACGCCGTCGAGCCGGCGGCCGGCGGGGATTTCCGGGTGGTGGCCGATTACTTTTACCTGCTCGACGGCCAGTGGGCCGCGGGCACGTGGGTGATCTGGTATCAGCACGGCGCCTCGCCGCCCGACCCGGACCCCGACGTGGATACCCCCGACGCCACGGTCACCATGGCCAAGAGCGACGGCGTTGCCTGTCTGGACTGGACCGCCGGGCTCACCCTCACCGACGGGCATACCGTCAAGGTGGTGGTGCGTACCCGGCGCGTCGATGCCGGCCCCGTCAACGTGGACAGCGCCAACACCGGCGTGGTGCAGGCCACCATCAACACCGACGGCCCCCCCACCCCGCCGGCCCAGGCCCATTACGGCGTGGTCGCCAAAGAGGTCGAGTGATGGCAACCATACAGATAAACGAGACCGGCGCCGCGGGCACTATTGAGGATATGGCCCGCGTAGTGGTTTATACCAAGGCCAAGTGGTCTGACGACTGGACCCGCGCGCGCTATCTCTGGCCCCTGCGCATCGTGGACGTGGGCGGCCCCGGCGTCGGCTACGCCTCTTTGGTGTTTGAGGCCGGGCGCATCACGCAACCGGACCTGACCACGTGGCACGAGTATCCGAAACTGGCCGACCTGTCCGGGGCGTTTGTCAAGATTTGCCGCCTGGCCGGCGAGCGGCCTGACCTCGGTTGGGAGTGGGCCACGGAGTTCGAGACCCTTTGGATCGGCGTTATCGACATTCAGAATCTTGCCTATCACGGCGCCGACGCGAGCGACGAGGCGTGCAATCAGACCGTGACCGCCTTCGACCTGAAATACCTCTTGGCCGGCCGCCGGCTCGACCACGCTTGGGTATGCCCCAAGACCGGCGCCGAGCCGGTTCGCGTCGAGTGGGCGCCGCCGTTCAATCAGCGGATGCGCCGGGCCTTGCCCGTCCAGGGCAATGCGGTGAACCTGGGGGGCACGGTCGGCCACGTTTTCGGCCGCGAGACCGATGATGAAACCGAGGCCCTGCGGCGGTGGACGAATGCCGACGTGTTGCAATACGTACTGTATCGGTTCGCGCCCCGGATGGACCCGGACGATGATGCCAGCGACCTCTTGTTTTATCCCGGCGGCCAGTGCGCGTTGCTTGACAACATCGTCGAGCCCCACGACTTTTCCGGCCGCAGCGTCCTGCAAATCGTGCAGCGCCTCATCGATCCCCGGCGCGGCCTGGGGTGGCGCGTGGTCACCGACGGGGATGCCGGCAGCACCATCACCATCGAGGTCTACAGTATGCTGCCGGAAACCCTCACCGCCGGCGGTATCACCCTGGAGCGCAATATCCGGCCCGTCTCTCTGGACGTCCGGCAGGACCCCTTCGCCGGACACGCGGCGGTCACCTACAGCCGGAGCAATGCCTTTCAGACCGTGCGCGTGCAGGGGAACCGCGTCCTGGTTTGTTGCAGCCTGTCGATTGCCGACGGGACCCTTGAGGCCGGTTGGACGGGGACGCTTGAGGCGGCGTACAAGACCGCGGCCGGCAGCAGTGATGAGGCCGAAAATGACCGCTACCGCGGCCGCGACCAGTTTGAGCACGTCTACTCGCGTCTGGCCGTACCGGCCGGGTGGGATTGGCAGGCCGGCGACGGCGTGGGCGGGGACAAAATCAACGTCAATATCTACACCGATGATGCCGGCGATGCCATCACGCTTGTGCCCCTGCCCGCATTCGATGAGTTTACGGCCTTCGAGCGCGGCCTGCCCTTGTGGGAAGGGTACGACTACACCGAATGGCCGGCCGTCAATGAGAACCCCGCCGGCGCCGAGCCGTATCTGCGCCGCCCCCTGGTCGTGGTCAAGGCGCCCAATGCCGACGGTGATGACGTGTGGCACCTGGCCGACCGCCTCAGCGCTTCGGTCGATGAACTGGGAAAGCGCTATCCCAATGCGGGCGTGACGATGCTCGACGGGCGCCTGTGCCTGTCGGTGCGCTTCACGCCCCGCCACGTCGCGGCGCTGAACCATTGGACGATCGAGGGCGAGGATGACCCGGCCTACACCCGGTGGCCGCCGATGGTGGATTACGCCGACTTTATCGCCACCGTGGCCCTGCGCGGCAACGCCCGCCTGGCCGTGGTGGTGGAGACCGGATTCTACTGCCGCGGACGGGTCTTGACCATCGACGTGCCCGACGCCGACTTGTGGTGGGTGGTCGCGGGCACGGTGATCGACGTGGACTCAGGGGGCGACCTGGTGCGGATGGATGCTTCGCGCGTCCTGCATACCGACGCCGACCGCCTCAAACGTATTGCCATGTTGGCCAAGGCGTACTACCGGCGGCCGCGGTACACGGCGAGCCTGGTCTTGCGGCGTATCGACCAGGGCCTTGCGGTGGGCCACCTGCTTCACACTCTCGAGGGTGAGGACGGCGCCGGCCTCGATTCGGTCATCACCCGGCGGGTGTTCGACTTTATCGAGGGCACGACCACCATTGAGACCGCCAACGCCGAACTGGACTGGCGTAGCCTGGTGGCCGACCAGGCCGGCGCAGGGCTGGCCGGCGTGACCCTGGCCAGGACGGTGGGCGTGCAGGGCCACCGGCTCGATGCCCTTGAGCGCCGCACGGCCAACCTGCCCGACCGCATCCCGCCGCAGACCCCCAGGGACCCGCCCGGTCTTGAGTTTGGCACGGTACAGACCCGGCACACCAACACCGGCACTCCGTGGGGGTCCTTCGAGGGCGACGGCTTTATCGAATGGATAAGCGTCTATCCATGCTCAAGCAATGGCGATGGCGTGGACGAGGACACCACCCTTACCATCAAGTGCACCCAAAAGGCTGAGGATACGACCGAGGCCAAGGTCGGGTTTGCCCATATCCTGGGTGGTCACGTGATTGGGTTTGTGCGGATGGACGAACACGAGACCGCACCGGGGGGTGGTCCCTATGACGGCCAGGTCGTGGCCAATGCCGGCATCAACGGCGCCGTCCTGTCCGGGGTTGAGCCGAGCCATACCGAAATCCCGCCGTGCGAGTTTGGCACGGTCCTGGCCATCAAAAATCATGCCGACGGCGGGTGGGCGAGTTGGGAAGCGGATGGCTGGATCAGCCACGTGCAGGTGGACACCACCTACAGCACCGGGGCGCCGGTTGACGACAGCGAAACCGTTTGGCTCAAGGCCGCCGAGGACGTGCAGGCCCAAATCGGTTACGACACCATCGAGGTGGGCGACGTGATTGGTTTCGTGCGGGGCGACGGGTGGGAGCCCAAGCCGGGCGGCGGCACGTTCCACGGATACGTGATCCCCAACGCGGGCATCGACGGGGCGGTGCTGACCACCTACAAGGTCCGGGGACCCATCCTTTACGACCCATGGAAATACCCCCAGGTATTCCCGGCCCTGGTGGTCACCGCCGGTGACCCTATCGAGGCGCGGGTCTGGATGCCGACCATCGGGGCCTTTCCGGTTGACCCATCGACAAATCACTATTTTCTCACGCCCGCCGGCGTGACGGCTGCCGTTTCCTTTGACCAGATAGGCGACAGCGGGGACTTTACGGCCGACCCGGCAACTCTTATCCCGGCTTTGCGCGACTACGACGCCGGCAACAATATCGCAGACTGGATTACCGTCCGGGTGGTGCCAGGCAATTGGTCCACCGAGGTGGCCGTCCCCCAGGGCGACGGCCACCTGGTGGACTGGTCGGGGACTCTGATCGACTATCCCCTGCCTTACGTGGCGTTTGTCGAAGTGGTGGACCCGCATGATACCGGCCTCTGGCAGCGGGCCTATACCGGGGACCTCTACAGCGTGACGGCCGCACAGTATCGGTGCTACCTCATCGGGGATATCGGAGCCGGCGCCACCAGTTTCATCGACTACCGCAGCCGACAATGGTTTGTCCGTTTTGACCGGCCGCCGCGGGCCGGCGCTATCATCCGGGTGCGCTACGTGGCAGTAAGCGCCTGCAAGTGGCGGTGGGTGGAAATCGCGCAGGCCATCGAGGGCGGAGATTTGGAGTATGTCCGACCCGAGGGCGGGGAAGATGACGGCTGGCTCCTGATCGACGACGATCCGGAGAGTGACTTTTATGGTTGTACGGTGCACGGTGACCCTCAAACCACAAAACTCGATACGACAACCCTCGGAGCGTAGCAATGGCGGGGCCGTGGCACGTTACTAATTTCCGCTTCGATAAGGGCGGTCATGCTATTGCGATTCAACTGCGGCGCTGGATTTCCAGTCAGCCCGATGTAGATGAGTGGCAATGGTACGATCTCGACGGCAACCCCATAGAGGGGGAATCCGGGTCTGAGCCTGTCTTTCCGCATGTCTGCCTGGGTCTGCGATTAGACGCCCGCGGCCATGCCGTCGCCACTCTTGCATGGCTTGTATCTTCTTCTGAATCCGGTCCATTGACGGTACAGTGGTATGACCTTGGCGGCGACCCCGTGGGCGACCCCATACTGTGGGTCGAAGCGGGGCCGGGCGCTGGTGACCTTGAGCACGTGCGACTCGACGCCCGCGGCCACTTTGTTGCCGTTGCCATGACTTATGAGCACATCTGGTATGATTTGGCTGGACAACTGGCGGCGTGAAAGGCGGTTGCGTGTGCCGTCCCCTGCACGTCTTTGTGCATCAGACTCCCATGGCCGTATCGGGCCACTCCCCGCCCTGATGATGAGGCCATGCGGCCGCCGAGGCCCAGGCCCCCCCTTGGCAGGACCCTTCCGGGGGGTTCTCTGGCAGGCTGCCGGGTGCCAGGGATTGCGCAGGACGGCCGCAAACCTGCAAAGGTGGCCCTGGGTAGCCGCGCTTGCCCCCGCGTGCAGCCTGCGCGGCCCTGTGACCGCGTGGGATGCCTGGCGCGGGGTTAGGGGTGGGTTAGGGACCGGGTCGGCGGGGCCAGAGTGGCCGCACACCTGATGATGGCCCTTCTGGCCTTTTTTATGGCGGCCTCAACCGCCTGTCGATCGTCGGGCCGGTTCAGGCCATGCTTGACTGTCCGGTCGAGTTGGTCGAGACCCGCCTTGACCCGAAAGAGCGGCCGGAGTTGGCCGGCGTACAGGTTGAACAGTTCGACGGTCATGCGCAACCTCGTTGCGGTCCACCACGGTGCGGGCGCACCACGCGCAGCCGCGGCCCCGCGGGAGTGGTCCTCTTGGGCCGGTGCCACCTGGCCAGGCGCCGCACGTGTCCGATACTTACGGCCGCCGTATCGGCCGCCGGCGCCGGGGACTCGCCGCGGCTTAAGCGCTGGATGCGGCTGCGCCTGGTGGCCACGTGCTCCCCCCGCCACCGCACGGCAGCCGAGCGGCTTGAGCCCAGCGCCACCAGGCGCTGCCTCTCGTCGGGGCCTTGGCCCTTGACCATGAACACGCCCCACAACAAGGTTGCCTGACTCATCGGTCTCCCTTTCTTGCCGCCAGGTCGGTGATGCCGGCCTGCCGACAGGCATCATCGAGTCGGGCATCGGTCTCGGCAAAACCGAGCACGGTCTGGCCGGCCGCCAAGTCACGCCCCAGGGCGCTGAGCCGGTCGGCCCGGCGCCGCAGCGGGTCGATACGCACGGTGAGCCAATGGGCCGCGTCAAAGCACTCCTGGGGTGTCGTGCAGATATAGAAACCATCCGGGCCGCTGCCGACCGGCTGCCGGCGCTCGACCACCAGGTCGGCCGCCCACTCGCGCACCTGGGTGCCGCGGCCGTCGGTCTTGACGCCGAGCCTGGCCAGAGCGCCCTTGAGTCTGGTGACCGTCCACGCCGAGCCGACCCCCTGGCAGTAGCGGTGCAGGATGCCCAACAAAAGGAACTTGCCGAGGGGATTTTGGGCGGCGGCCCGGCCGGCCTCGGTACTCGAGTCCGGGTGCTCTTGGCCGGCGTCGGCCGCCGCGTCCCATAACCTGGGACCGTCATCCCCCATGGTGGGTCACCTTTCTCTTTTTTGCGCGGCGCGCGTACGTATCCCAAATGGCGTAGTCGAGCGCGGCCGGGTCAAGGTCCAACGTATCTGCAATGCTCAAAAAGAGTACCTCGACCGCCCGGTACCTTGGGCCGGTGGGTGTCGATAAGGGCACGTCGTGGCCCTGCCGGCGCAACCAGGCCAGGACGTGCCTGTCCAGCGCCGCGTACCGTGCCCCCGGCCGTGTCTTTAACAGAAACATGTGGGCCGTTTTCGGGCCGACGCCGGGTACCGCTTCCAGATCCGCCACCGTGCACGTGGCCAGGTCGGCAATGGCGCCGGCGAGCAGTCGATTGACCGCCGCTTCGATGACGGCGTAGCGCCCGGTTCCGCAGGCTTTCAACCACGCCGCCAACCCGCCGCGGTCCGTGCGCCGGTCGCGCAGAGAATCGAAGGGCCGGCCCCAGTCCACAAGACGGCTTAGAACTTTGGTGGCGAATGCCTCGCTCTTGCCGGCCACAAGGAGACTAAAGAGTATCCATAATTCAAGGTCGGCGGTGCTCATGGCCGCTTGCCTTTCCTGCTCACCAGCGGGCGCGCCGTCCCACAATCTGGGACCGTCATCCCCCATCATGGGGCTTTCTGCATGTGTCATCCACTACGTCGATCTCCACCCGCGGATTGGCGCGGTCAATGCCGACCTCGACTTCCTGGTGGACCATGCCGACATCGTCGGCCACCACGCCGGCGTCGGCCAGGCCATCGAACGCCGCCTTCATTGAGGCAAGCAAGTTGTCCCGATCGCGGCGGCGCGATCGGGCGAAGTAGAATCGGCACGTGACTCGTGCTTGCGTCCATTGCGGCCTGGCACGCGAGAGAGCCACCAGGGCCATGAGCCGGGCGCACTCGCGGTACCGTTTGACGGTGGCCGCCCGGATGAGTGGGTGCACTCGCGCGTTCGGTGAGAGTTCGCGCGGCGGCGGGCGCAGGATCACAGTCACGCCATTCATGGCGCCTTGGCCTTTCTGCACGCCCTGACGTGGCGCTCAAAGTTGCGCAATGCGTAGATAAGCATGAGTTGCCGCCTACCGGCCACCTTCGGCCGGCCGTCCTTGCGCCGGCTGCCGCGCGGATGCTTCACCTGGTAGCGCCCCGGAAACTCTCGACCGCAAACCGGGCAGGTCAACGGCTCATCGCGGGCGGTGCTCACGGTCTCTTGCCTTTCCTGCTCACCAGCGGGCGCGCCGTCCAATACACCTGGCCGCACACGCTGCATCGGCCCACCCACAGCCGCACGTTTTTGCCGCTGCTCGACTGGTAGAAATGATGGGGGTCCATGTTGACCGTCTCGGCCGTGACGTTCTTTTCTCTGGCCCGGTCGTGGGTCTCATCGTCGGTCGGACAAATGAAAGCAAATGGACCTTCCGGCTCGCGCATGGCCACAAAGCGCCACGTGTCCGGCGCCGGCCAGTCATCGGGCACAGACCCGCCCTTGCGCATCTGCTGATCGAAGGCCAGAAGCAAGGCCAGGCGCATGGGGATGCGCAGGTCGAGCAAGGTGTGCGGCAGCCAATAGACCTGCCAGTGGCGGCGGTGGCGGTATCCTTCCGGCCGGCTGCACGCGCCGGGGCGGTCGATGAGGGCGACCACCGCCTCGGCAATTGTGATCCGGCCCTGCCGGAACTCCATCACGTCGCCGGCAGCCGTCCGCGGGTTTTGGGGGAAGCACCAATGCGGCCATGCCCCGGCGCGGGTGGCGGTAAAGAGCGCGCGGTCGCCGCCGGGCGGCACGCGGACCCTCATGGTGCACCGCCTTCCGTGGCCTTGGCCCTGGCCTGCCATGCGGCTTGCTGCGCCTGGTCGGCCTTGAGGGCATTGGCCCACAGGTCGCCGGCGGCCGGACACAAGAGGAACCCCAGGGCGGCCTTGACCAGCGTGACGGGAATGGCATCGACCCCCTCGGCCTGCGCGCGCACCAAGGATACAAACTCGTCGCTCAGGCCGGCCATCGGCTCGGCCTCGGCCTTCACCCCTTCGGCCAGCAGGCGCGCAGCGGCCAGGGCCGCCATGCTCTCAAACCCGATGCACACCTGGACCATCCCGGTGCTCGCAAGGTGCAGGACCACCGCGGCCCCATACTCGCCGGCCAGGGCGCGCACCTGTTTGAGCGTGCCGAAGCGGCCACACGGATTCGGGATGCTGTAGTTGATGCCCCAGGCGGCGCCGGGCGGGCACAGCATCGGCCGGCAACGGTCCTGGGGAATGACCTGCCCCTCGGCCTCAAGCGGCATGGGCAGCATCCGGTAGCCGGAGACCATCACGGCAAAAAGCCCATTGAGCGTGTCGGTGTCGGCGGCGTCGATTGCGGCCGGCGATAGGCCGGCCAGGACGGCGCCGCGCACACTGAGCGGAATGTACGGCGGCCGGGCGGGCACGCCGTCGCCCGCGAGCGTTGGTATTTCTATCATGGGATTCCCCTTTCTCGATAGGTTTCTGTGCCCGCCGATCGACGGACGCTTTCAGTTTTCTGCAGCCTCTACCTCGGTGACCTTGAAGCGGCCGCGGCCGGGCCGGTCGTACAGCACGGCCACAAAGTCAAGGCCGTCGGAGCGTGACGCCGTATCCGGCCATGACCACCGCATGTATCGGTGGCGCACGCGCTGGCCGGCGGCCTCAAAATCCACTTCCGCGGCCGCAACGGTTTTGCGGGCCTGGCCGGCGGGCACGTGTCCCCGAACGTAAAAATACGGCGGGCAATCCTCCCACCACAGTGCCATATATGTACCATCCGGTGTGGTCATTCCTCGGCCCCTTCCGAAATCAGCCCCTCAACATCGGCCTCGTGCCCCGCGATTTGAGCAATCAGGTCGCGGCATTGGCAGGCGGCCTCGTCCACGTCGATCTGGCCGTTGGCGGCCGCCAGGCTGATGGCCCACCCGGCCAGGCCGTTCGCGTGGTCCTCAAGCGTTCTTGCGAGCCTTGACCTTTCCGCCGCGTCTTGCCCGTTTGGGTTTCCCATCGGTCTTGCCCTTTCGCTTGGCCTTGGTCCTGGCCGGCTTGGCCGGTTTTACCGGGACCGGCTTTTTCTCGAAATCCGACTGCCTCGGCCGGGCCGGCAATTTGATGCCGAGCCGGTCGGCCAGGGCCATCTTGACCAGGCCGTGCATGTTTCCGACCAGGCGTTTGTAGCCTTTCTCATGGAGTAGGGCGGCCAGGCCGCCAAGGCCCTGTGCTCCGCAGGTCCCCACGGCCACCGCGTCGAGAAAGCCGAGGAACTTTCCAATGGTGCGCCTGACTGTGCTGTCGGTGGTGGCCACGCCCCACAACTTGGCGCCCTGGGCGGTCTCGCGTGCCAGGTAGAGGGCGGCCAGGGTCATGGGGTCTCGCGGCAGTTTGGCCAGCACCGCTTTGGTGGCCTGCTCTTTCCACCGCAAATTGGCCATGTAGAACTTGCCGGCCGGCGTCTTTTCCCAGGCGCCCCCCCCGGCCTCGGTCTTGGCCTTCGCCTTGGCCGCCGGCTGCAACTGTCTCACCACCGGCCCGACCTTGACCCCGGCCGGCACGTGGACGGCCACGCCTTTGGCGGTCGGCTCGGCCTTGGCCGCCCGCGCCGCCTTGACCGCCGCCTCGACGGCCTGGTCGGCAAACGTGCTCTTGCGTTTGTAGCACTTGGGGTCAAGGCACTTGCCGCGGGCCAGGGTTTCGGTGTCCATGGTTGCAAAGAGGGCTGCCGCGTTCTCGGAGTTGTGCGGGCATTCGATGCAGGGCGGGCGGCCGGCAAAGGGTGCATCGAGGCGCCACCGCACGCCGTACAGGCTGCGGAGCATGTTGGCCACAAGGCGCCGGAGCCGGTCGATGGCCATGCCGCCGGTGCCGTCCTCACGCCTGGCCGCCGTCGTGGCCACGCTGCCTTGCTCGCGGGCGTCAACCAGTTTGGCGACCTCGTGGGCGTGGGCCAGCGGCAGCCGGCCGTCGATGACCAGGTTGGCCGCCTTGACGCCCAGGCGCATGAGCACGGTGCGGCCGCGCATCCACGCCACGGACTGGCCGAGCAAAGAGGCCACCTCGCGGATGGCTTCGCGCGGTATCTCGACCGCGGCCGCGGCGGTGATCCGCCGGCCGAACTTGGCCTGGCCGGTGATGGCCTTGAGCATATTGCAGACGGCCAGCGCTTCCTCGACCGGGTTCAACTCGCCGCGGTGCAGATTCTCGATGGCCGCCAGTTGCGCTTGCCAGCCTTCCGAGCCGCCGTCAAAGACCACCGCCGGCACGGTCGTGAGGCCGGCCAGAGCGGCGGCCAGCACCCGGCGCCGGCCGTAGATGACCCGGTAAGGCGTCGGGTCACCCGCTGGCTTGGTGCGCATCAGGCCCACCGGCTCAAGCACGCCGACTTGGCGGATGCTCTCGGCCAGGGCCGTCAAGCCCTCGGTCTTGCCGGTCGGCTCAAGCCGGTGGTCCTGGGTGGGGCGTTCGATTTCTCCCAGGTCCACCAGCATGAGACCCTCGCGGTGCAGCGTTTCGACGGCCGCCAGGACCGGGGCCGGCCGGAACTTGGGGACCCCCGCCGGCCGCCTGGCCCGAAACTTGGCCCGGTACCTGTCGGGGTGCTTGGCCGAGCCGAACACCGTTGCCAATTCATCGAGGCCCCAGGCCAGCGCCTCTTGCTCCGTCTCGGCCGTCTCGGCGCGAATGACGCCCGCCGCGCACGTGCTCCCGACGTCCGGGCCGGCGGCCTCGATACCCCAATGCCACCGGCCGGCCGGGGCCTCGGCCAGAAACACCTTGGCCACGACCTTGCCCCAGGACTTGGGCAGGGCGACCTTGACCGTCTTGAACTTGTCGAATACGCCGGCCGCGGTGAGGTGGTGTGCTTTCTGGCAGTCCGCGCACACCACAAACCCGCTGTCGCGCTCTATCATTGCATGTATATCGCCGCATACCCGGCAGGCCGGACGCGGCGCCGCTGATGGTTTGGGCTTGCTCATCGTGGAACCCTTTCAGTTGGGGACCGACCTGGTGGCCGGCCCGGCTATGCCTTTGGCTTGCTGGCCGGGATGACCGGCATGTCATAGCCGGCGCCGCGCAGCATGGCCAGTTGCTCTTTGGTGGCATCGACCACCCCCAGGTTGTCCTTGTACGCCTGGGACGGGGTAATCCACCGGCGGGCGTTGGCCTGGTCGAAATCCACCACCAGCATGGCCCGGCCGCCGCCGGCCGCCGGCACCACCTCGGCCGATTCGATGACCTCACCTGTCTCAAACAGTACCGCCTTGGGGTCCTGCGCCATCAGTTTCATGCCTCGCCCTTTCCGGAATCGCCGGCGGCATTGCCGGCGGGTGTATCTTCGGTGGGAAACAAGGGGCCGGCCGTGGCCGACAGGCAATGCGGTGAAAAGTAGATGCGTTCCCGGTTACGATTGGTCCGGGCGGCCCCGTCGCCCTTGCAGCCGTATCCCCCTTGTGCCGTCCACTTGTACAGCGTCCAATTCGTCGGCATCGCGTGCTCTCCCTCGTAGCCGCAAAGCGCAATCCGCATCCGGGGGTCGTCGCCGTGCTCGACCGCCCACGCGCGCGCGGCATCGGCGAGGGCCTGGTCGTCGCATCGGTACAGGCTGGTGCGTCGTGTTGCCTCTTTGCCATAGGGCGGGTCCAAAAACACCCCGGTCAACCCGGTGCACGTGGTCTGCGCCCGGCCGAGAATCGAATCCCATTGACCGCAATGCACCCGGACCATGCGCAGCCGGTCACAGAGCGTCCCCATCCATGCACACAAGGCAGCCAGGTGGCCCACCGATGCCCCCAGGCCCGCGGGCGCGCCGGCTCCGAGTCCGCGCCGGCGGTTGACCCCCCGGCCACCGTCCCCGCAGTGCAGGCGCTGCCGATTGACCCCGCGGTGTGCCCGGCCGGTCTGCGGTACCTGTCTGCTGACACCGCGGCCGCCCCGCGTTTTCTTTTTCGTGACACCTTTCGGGCCCTTGCCTGTCTTGCGAAGCGTGGACGTGCCCCCCTCATTCACCACGTGCCACGGCCCCACCCCGGAGCAAAAGCCGGAACCAATCCAACAACTCATACCCCAGGCCCAGGCACCGGCTATCTCCGCATCGTAATAGGTACGGTCTGCCTCGATGCGCGCCTGCAATCCGCCAGAGACCTCGACCAACCACAAATGAATGGCGGTGAGGTCGGCGGTGCTTGGCGGCCGGTCGGCCGCCGCGGCCACTCCGTCCGGATCCGCCCGGACGGCCCGCCAGAAATTGACCACCAGGCCATCGAGGTCGTTCACGGTCTCGATGCCCGGTGCACCGGGCCGGGCGAGCAACACCGCGCCGGATCCAAAGAACGGTTCGACGTAATTGGGCACGTCGCCGAAGCGCCGCCAGACCTCGGCCGCCGCCCTGCGCTTGCTCCCGAAATACGGGAAGGGCGCTTGCAGGGCAGGGGGCGCCGCGGGCCGCTTGTGTGAACGCTTGGCCATTGGTCCTCATTCCCCTTGGGTGTCGCCGGCGCCGCCATCCTCTTGGCCGTCTGGTGCCGGGTCCGCTGCCAGCGGGGCCAGGGCAAACCATCCCACGTGCGTCGGCTCGGCCAGGTTGCGGTCGGCCAGGACCCCCAGGCTTTCCCTGGCCGCATTCATGGTGATGCCCAGGGCCGCCGCCACGTCGCCCGGCCCAAGGCCGCCCAGGTGTTTGCTGCGTTTGGCGTCCAACAGCATCCACGTAAGTTTGTCGATATTTGGAAGGTCTCTGCTGTGGAGCACCGCCGCCTGGACGGCGGCCCATTTGAGATTGGCGTCGTGCAGTTTCTGGCTCAAACCCACCAGGCGGCCGAATCGCTGGCGCGCGTTGTGGACCTGGTTAGCCAGGCGAATCAGCGCCGTGGCATCCCACCACCTGGTGGTCCGGGTAACTTTCACCGCGTCGGCCATGGCGTCGTATTCGGCCGGGAGTCCGGATGCCGTTACAATGGTCTGGTGCTCGACCCCGCAACCGATTACCATCGTCTGGTCATCCACCGGGAAGGTTTCCGCCGGCCTGTCGATGACGTCCGCGTTCTGCGTGTCGTGCGTCATTTTTGTCCACCGCCTTTCGTACTGAATGACCAGGCATCGAGTTGGTGGGCCTCACGCAACTCAAGAAACCCCCGGTCACCCAGGTCGATGACCAGGCAGTCGTTTTTGTAAACCATCGTGCCGAGGAGGCCGTCGGCCTTGCGCCGGGCAGAGACCAAGCCATGGGCCTTGAGGTCGGCGAGTCTGCGGTACAGGGCCTCTTGCTGCTGAAGATGCCAGGTGGCGGCAAACCGGAGCACGTCGGCCGTAAGGTTTTGGTGGCCCACGTCGTGCAGCGGTTTGGCGTCGATGTAGGCTGCCAGGACGTGCTCGGCGTAGGTACCGCGTGATAGGTCGCCGATGATCCGGGCCACCACGTTTTCACGGCCTTGGCGTGGGCGTTGCCTTTCGTGGAAAAGAAGCGCGAGCGACTGCCACCGCTGCATGGTGGGAGTTGTCGGGCGGGCAGGGGCACTCTTCCCTGTTGATATTCCGTGTTCTGATTCCGGTGTGTTTTCCACACCGTTTGGGGGTATGGTTTTCATACCGTTTGCCCCATGATTTTCATACCGTTTCGGCGGATTAAAGGGTCCGCTTTCCACACCCTTTGCACCGGCCGGCTCGACGGTGGTTTCCTGGGGATAAGCCACCCAATAGTGGTGCGTGCGCCGCCGGCCGCCGCGCGACCACTCGACCACCAACAGGCCAAGGCCGACCAGGCGGTCGATGGCCTGCCGCGCCGCCTGTTTGCCGATGCCCAGGTCGGCCGCCATCGACTCGACGCCGGGCCATGCCGCCTCACCCTCGGCGCCCTGGCGATAGGCCACCAAGGCCCACACCAACTTGGCCGAGGCCGGCAGGTCACGGCGCCGGGCGAGCCACAAGGGCACCGCGAGCCAGTTGGTCGGGTCGTCTCGGCTCATTGAGAAAACCTGGGCTGTTCACGCTTGCGCCCGGTCCGGCAGTAATCACAAATCAGGCCCCCAAGGATTTTCTTTTGCTCGGCCGGGTCTCGCAGGGCCTTTACGCTGACCACGCGGGGAGGTTGAACCGGCCTGGTGCGCGGGAATAGTGGCGCCCAACAGGTGCCAACGGTGCCATCCTGCAATGTCCGCATGGCCTGGCAGCAGTGGGTGACCGGGAGTAACAGGCCCTTGCCGTCCACCCGCACCCAATACTGCTCGTCGGTGGTGAGCATCCACCACACGCCCCGCCATTTCTTCAACCATTGTGACCTGTGATAGCGGGTCACCTGGGGCAGCGGCCACGCCTCTTGCTGCGCGTCCTGCCCACACGCCGCAGATTCCGCCAAGGAACCACCACCTTTGCGCCGCCGTCGAGTTGCACCGTGCAGTTGCGGGGACCCGGCCCACGGCCGCGCACCAGGACCGTCCCCGTCTCGCCGTGATGAGGAAAGGCATCAGGGAGCCGCGCCACCTTGGCCATGCTGTATCGCAAGACCACCTTGGTACCAGGCTTGAACATGAGGGGCCTCAATTCCGCCGCGGGTCCGGGGCATCGGGCAGCCGGCGCACTTCCTGCCCGGCCGCAAGGCGGTCGGCCGCCTTGCGCATGGCGGAGATCGTATCGTCCCGGTGGCAGGTCGAGATATATTGGGTGGCTGCCGGGTCATTGAACACCAGCAAGACAAAGAGCGCGGTCTCATCGAGCACGGCCAGTTGGGCCTTGACGGCCTCGGCGCAGCACGTCATCAAAGCGGCCAGTTGTGGTTCGGTCATATCCTGTATTCGCATGGGGGGACCTTTCCGGTTAGAGGCCCTGCACAATCCGGCCCTCGATGGTCGGCGTGAGGGGGACCTTGACGGAGAAGATGCCGAGCCGCCCCTTGACGCGGTGTTGCTCCGACGCGGGCAAGAGCGTGGCATCGGCACACAACCATGCTTGCGCCCTGGGATAGACGGTGCAGCACGCGGCGGTCTCATCGTGCTCCGTCATGGGCCGGCAGCCGGTGACCTTGACCATGCCGACCAGGCGGCCGCGTGGGCCGCGGCCGAAACCGGCGTGCGGCCGCAAGCCCATGGCCGCCTCATCGACCTTGAGACTGGCCGCGATGAGCAACCATCCGCGGTGCCTCGTGGGCCAGGTCCGGGTTTCAATCGTCTTGATCCCGGACACCAGCATGTTGGCCCACGGTTGTTTCATGGACAGGCAGGGCAGGGTGATTAGTTCCATAGCGGGACCCTTCCAGTTGGGCGGGGGCGGGACGGCCGGACAACCGCCCGCGCTGGGGGCAAGGAGCATCAACCCCGGAGCGCGTTTGACCGCCCCCATATTCAGTTGTCAACACAAGCCAGGGTCCTGGGCGGCCGGCCTGGCGTCGGCCGGCTTGCCGTCGGCCAAGGCCAGGTAGCGGTCGGTCTTGAGCAACACCTGCCTTGGGCCGGGTTGCACCTCGGCCTCGCTGATACTCGCGCTGCCGCGCGCGACCGCCGGCCCTGGGACCGCGATGACCTTGGGGCCGGTTCGGACTTTGACCTCGTAGTTGCCCGGCGCTTCACGCATGGCCTGCATCAATTCGTCAACCGTCATGGCGGCCCTTTCCCCGGCACGATACCCTCAAAAAGTGTGGGGGTTTCGGCCGGCATTGGTTTTGCCCTGCGCCGCGGCTTTGTGCGCGCCTCAAGCAACGCATCGACCTGTCTGTCGGTGAGGCCGGTGATGACACGGTCCGTAAGGGCCTCGATGCGATTCTCCGTCCTGGGACCGGGGGGCAGGCCCACCGCGATGACCGCGGCGCCGAGGGCATTGTCGGCCAAGGCCGTGCCGATGGCTTTGGCCAGGGGCAGGCCGCACAGATCCACGTGCTGCCATTGCCCCCGGCCCTCGTGGTGCAGGAATACCTGGCGGATGCCGAGCCGGCGGGCCGTCGCGCGCAGGCGGTCGGCGTCGGTGTCCAACAGGTGTGCCCATGGTCCAGGCCAGGCCCGCCGGAAACAATCGGGGGCAGTTGAGGGGATATGATTGGCGCGCCACACGTGCAACGCCTGCCGCCCGCGGCGTGCCGCCTCGAGCGCCGCCGTCATGGCCGTGCAGTCAAAGCGCTGGTCATACAGGTCCATGCCGGACCTCGGCCAAACTGGTGCGGGCGCCGGATGGAGGGCACCAACCCGACGCCCGCTATTCCGACTCCGGTGCAGGGACCGCCCCCGCAACCGGGATGCCGGCAAAAAAGGACGGGCGGGGCGGCGACGGCTCCCCGCCCGCTCGTACCGATGACGAGTACCGCCAGGACCGCCCTGGCCGCCGTACCCGTTGCGGTGGGCAAAAAAGAGACGGAAGACCCGCGACTGGTTTCGCAGGGCCTTCCGTCTCAACATCTGTTAGGCTGCCGGTTTGAGCGGATGTCGGAAAGGCCGGCTGGCCGGCGGCCGGCTCGGCGCGAGCCGCACCGGCGCCGGTTGCCTGCTGCAAAGTTCTCGGTGATAGTCGCCAACCGTGTCGCGGGCCTGATCCAGGGCCGTCTCGCGGGCCATACACCGTGGACAGACCAGGGCTACCAGCGCAGTTCCGTATGGCGCCGAGGTACGCCAAGTGCCGGGCAGGACGTGTTCGTGCCAGTGGCCGCAGACGTGTTTGAGATTTTTTGCCACCATCGTTGCTCCTCCTATGATGCGGCGAAGGCGCTTGGAGGGGCTGTGGGTCGTGGCATGGCGTGGTAGGCGCGCACGGCCTACCGGCAAGCACGAGAAACCGCAAACTTGAAACGGCCTGACATGACAGCCAGCGCGTGGGGCGTGAATGTAAAAGAAATGAGTTTGCTGCGCGGCGTACTACTTTAAGTCTACGGATATTCGCGCGACAGTCAAGCCGAACGGTCGATTTGGTTGCGAGGCCCAGGGCCGGCGTGGCCCCGCAAACGTCCGATAATGAGTGTTATGTTGCGCGGAGGCTACGTGCAGGGCCAGCGGGAGGCGATTGCTCGCGCATGTCCGCACGTCATCGAGCATGCCCATCCTGCGCTATGGCCTGGGTGCGCAAACTGGCGGCGCTCGGAGACCATTGCAGCCTGGCTACTTGAGCACCATCGTCGCGGGGTTCTGGGAAGGTTGCTTGCGCTACTGCCGGCCGAGAGAGATGAAGGATACCGGCGTACGGTAAATGGCAGGCGACCAACCGTAGGCGCGCTGCGGGCCTGGTGACGGGCGCGGTGCGTGTGCCTACTCGGAGTCGATGAGGTCGTCGTCGGAGATCTCGAGGACGTCGTCTTTGTGTGGCCCGCCGCCGGCGAGGCGTTCGAGACTGGCAAGGATGTCATCCTTGCCGCCTTTCTTCCCGCTCGCAGGCACGGGCCCTTTGGGTTTGGGTGCCTTGGGTTTGGGTGCCTTGGGTTTGGGTGCCTTGGGCTTGGGTGCCTTGGGTTTGGGTGCGGGCGCCGGCTTCGCGGGAGCGGCCGCCTGGGCGGGCTTTTTGCGGACGCCGTCGATCTCGACGACAAACGTCAGTGGCCCGATGCGCACCTCGTCGCCGGCTTCAAGGGTCTCTTCCTGTATCTTGGCGCCGTTGACGCATGTGCCGTTGCCGCTTCCCTTGTCGCGGATGGCGAGGTGGGCCTCACCGTTGACGATCTCGCAGTGGTGGCGTGAGACGCGTGTTGACGCGATGATTAGATCGCTGTCCTCGGCGCGCCCAACTGTGAGCGTGCCGGAAGGAATCTCCACCTGCTTCCCTTTAGGATTCCCTTTTATGAGGTGGAGTTTGGCTTCCATGAGCACGGTCCTCCGAAAAGGCAGTGACGTTCTCTGACAATTACGGCGAACTATAGCACAACGGCTTCGGGCAATCAACACAAATCCGCCGTTTCCTGACAAGTTGCGAAACGGCCCGGCAGGCACCTGCCGGGCTGCCTCCTATCCCTGCATGGTCGTATGTGTCCAGCAACGTTCCATACCGGCCGGAGGCCTGCGGAAACGGGCCCGACACGCCTCAAGAAAGGCGGGCCTGGCAGGCCCCGCCCCCATCGGGACGATGTGAATCATTGAAGGCAACGGGTGTTCTGTGCCGATGAAAGGCACGGTAAACGCCGCTGACAGTGCTCATTGCGTGGCCGTTTACCCTCGTGGCCCCGCACCCGGCCGACGATGCGAGCGGCCCAGGCTGGCCGTTCGGAAGAAAATCACGCATATTCCGGCGGTGCCGCGCATCTTTCTACAGTGCGGACGCAGTATATCCCCTACGCGAGACAGAAGGCCGTGCGTGTAACGTCTTGCAAGGCAATGACTTACGGCCGGTTTTCCGTGGCGACAGGCGTTCTCTCGCCGCGGCCCCCTGGACGGGTTGACGCACCGCACGGTAGCAGTACCCTTTAAGAAGAAACGGTTCCCCCCATGTTGGGGGAGAACCACTGCTTCTCACAGCAAGGAATCGGGCATGGCGCAGGCTAAACGCAATCTGTTGCCGATAGGCATCCACCTGACCCCGGATGCCGTCCACATGGCCCAGTTAGAGCAGAACGGCCATGACGTCAAGGTGGTCTCCAAAGCCAGTTGCCACCTGTCCACCTCGGCGGCGACGATTGCCCGCATCGTGGCAGCCGGTGATGGTGTCGGCGACGCGCTCGGCAGTGATGGCGCCCCAGTACAGGCCCGTATGGACGAGACGACCTACGGCCGGGCCCAGCAGTTCGTCCGCCGGACGGTTGCGTCAGACGGCTTCCGCAACAAGGAAGTGGTCATCAATCTGCCGCAGGAACATCTGGTGATCCAGCACGTCCGGATGCCGCCCATGCAGCCGGAAGAACTGAAAGCCGCCCTGCCCTACGAACTCCAAGGCAAACTGCCGTTTGATCCGCAGGCCGCGGTTGTCCGTCACATCGTGGCCGGCACGGTCTCGGAGAACAACGAAACCAAGCACGACGTTCTCGTTCTGGCCGTGCCGCGTCATATCGTAGAGAAGCGTGTATCGGGAATGACGCGGATGGGGCTCACCGTTAGCGGCGTGGGCGTGGAGCCGTGCGCTATGTGCTACTGCTACGCGTTCGCAGCGAGTCACTCGGAAGCCAGCCAGGCCGGGCCTGTTTGCGCGATGGTTGTTTACCTGGGCACCCGGGCCACGCACGTGGCCATTTTGCGCGGCCAGGAGACGGCGTTCGTCAAGGGGATCGGGCAAGGAACAGATCGCCTGATAGAAGCCGTGGCAAAGGTCAAGGGGAGTTCCCTCGAGGAAGCCGCGGCGCTGGTCGAGACATGGCGGCAATCGGCGGAACCCGCAACACTCGACGAAGCGGTCGAAACCTACAAGCGCAGCTGCCGGAGTCTGGATTACCTCGCCGACGAGATCGAGTCGTGCATTCGGTACCATGCGTCGCTGGCCCGCGGGGCCGCGGTTGACCGGTTGTATTTCGTGGGCCCCGGGGCCGCGGACCGAGCGCTGGTCTGTGTCCTGCGTGGCCGGCTGCGTATTCCCTGCGAGGTCGGCGATCCGTTCGGCACCGTGATGGACAAGGTCAACCCGGAAACGGCCGAGCCGGAGATGGCCGTCGCCGTCGGCCTCAGTCTGTTTGGGGCACAATGAGCCGAGGAAGGACCGCCTGATGCGAGTCACGAATTTCTTGCCGGACGGCTACCTCCGGCGGCGCGATATCCGCCGGGCCAACTGGACGTGCCTTGGGATTGCCGCCGTCACACTGCTGCTCCTCGGTGCGGTGGTAGCCTTTGTGCTCATTCGGTCGTGGAGCATGGCCGGGATGCGTGCTCTCGAAGAACTCCAGTACCGGGTGGCCAGCCGCCAGATTGACGACCTGAAGCAACTCGAACAGCGCAAGACCAGCCTCCTTCACAAGGTGGAGTTGAGCACGGCCCTTCTTGAACGCGTTCCCCGAAGTCACCTGCTGGCTCGACTGACCAACCACCTCCCGGAGCACACGAGCCTGACGTCCATCACCATGCAACTCGAAGTAATGAAAATGAACCCGAAGAAAGCCGACGCGGGCGACACCCCGCCGGCGGGCGGCAAGCCGGCGACCGGCGCCGCAGGCAAGAACCAGCCCCGCGCCGTCACGGCGAAACGGCTGCGCTTTCGGCTGGATGGCTTGGCTGAGACCGACGTCGAAGTGGCCGAGTACATCTCTCGGCTTCACGCCGATCCCCTCTTTGAGAACGTGGACCTGCAGTTCTCAGAGGCGTTTCCGTATCAGGAAGATGTGACCATGCGGCGGTTTCAGATGTCGCTGCTGTTGAGCGAGGATGCCGGAAAGGTGTTGGGATCGCCGGCGGCCGAGGCGCCGTCCGTCGCCGAGTCGGCTCCGGCTGACGCGAAAGGTAAATCATGAAAGGTCCGACCCGGATCCTTATAACCGCCTTGGGCATGGTTGTCGTCGCGGCCGTGGTGGCGGTCCTGCTCATTGTGCCGGCGCTTCGCCGCACGGAGGCCGACCGCGCGGCGATTCAGGACCGACGGGCAGAACTGCTGAAACTTCAGCGTGTGGCCACCCTAATCAATGATCTCAAGAAAGAGATCGGACGGCTCCAAGAGGCGCTGACCTTCTTCGAGGACCGGTTGCCCGAGGAACACGAGATCGACGTAATCCTGCGGGAAGTGTGGCTGATCGCCGATTCGAAATCTCTGACCCCACGCAGCATCCGGACCAATGAACCGGAAACCTTGCCGCGATACAACTCTCAGCCGATCACCCTTTCCCTCCAAGGGCCGTTCGAGAGTTTTTACGAGTTTCTGTTGGGCTTGGAACGCCTGCCACGCCTGACCAAGGTCCGGCAGATGCAGGTCACCAAATTGCCGCTGGCCGAGGGCGTCGTTCAGGTTGATCTTCTCATGGACATTTTCTTCGAGAAATAAACATGCTACAGCCACCCGAACAAGAAGAGCAGATCCGCGTAGGAAAAAAGGGCATCGAGACCGTGCCCCAAGAAGGCTCTGCCGTCAAGACGGGCTTCGGCGACAGGAAGAAGGTCCTTATCCTCGCGGTTCTGCTCACGGTCGGGGCCGGTGTCGCCGCATACCAGTTCCTGGGTGGATCCGGCCCGAAAGAGGCGGCTGCGGTCTCCGCGGCGGTGCCGGCCCCAGGCAGCCGGGCGGCTGGCGCGACGAATGTCGACAGTGTGCTGGAGCATCTCGACGCCCGCCCGCAGAACGAGGCCGAGCAAGACCTTTCCGTAGACCGGGTCGAGGAGATCGTCAACACGTTCGACACCTACGTTCAGACACGGCAGGTGCCGCTCGAAGGGCTTCGTGTCAATCCGTTCGCCGTCGTGCGAATCGAGGCTCAGCGGGACGCGCAGGAGCAGGCCCAAGCCGACGAAGAGGCGGAAGCCGAAGCACGCCGACGCCGGGTGGTCGACGCCGCCCGCGCGCTTAAGGTCGGCTCGATCCTCATCGTCGGCGACGAGCGAAAAGCCATCGTGGGTGGAAGACTGTGTCAGGTCGGAGACACGCTTGAGGGCTTTCGCGTCGAGGCGATTGACACCGATTGCGTGAGGCTCTCCGTCGAAGGCGAAACCGTGAAACTCCGGCTGAGGCCGGAAACCGACGGACGCTGAGGACATGCCAATGGCGAACGACCAGGTAACATCCGATTCGGTCGTGGCCTTGGAGCCGGCCCCGGAGCACCCCGACCAGGTCGAGAATCCCCAGGCGGAGAACGCCCCGGAACGGGTCCAGACTTTGCAAAAGCATCCCCGAATGGGCGACAATCTGGTTGAACGCGGCGTGTTGACGCGACCGCAACTCGAAGAGTGCCTGGCCCTCCAGAAGTCGAGCCCCGACGAGCGGCTGGGTCAGATCCTTATCCGAAAAGGCTACGCCACAGACAACGACGTGATGGCGTGCCTGGCGGCGGAATACGGCCTCGACTTCGTCCACGTCGGTCAACTGGAAACCCCCGCGCAATTCCAGAATCTGTTGCCTACGGACTTCTGCCGCTATCGCAAGGTACTGGTCATCGAGGCCGACGACGACACCGTGACCGTGGCCACCTCGGACCCGGCAAACGTGTTCCTGCTGGACGAGATCCGCCGCCGGGTTGACCGTCGCGTCATACTCGCCGTGGCGACCGTCTCGGAACTCACCAAGGCCATTGATGATCGTCTGGGCGGCACCGAGGAGTTTCATCTCGATGACCTGATTCGCGACATCGCCGACGACGCCGTTGAGGTTATCGAGAATGACGACGACGAGGCGACGGACCTGGCAAAGGTGGCGGGCGAATCGCCTGTCGTGCGGTTGGCCAACTACCTCATCTGCAACGCCGTCACGGAAGGCGCCAGCGATATTCACATTGAACCGGGCGAGAAGAAGATGCGCGTCCGGTACCGGATCGACGGTGTCCTGTTCGAGGTCATGTCTCCGCCGCAGACCATGCACGCCGCCCTGATCTCGCGTCTGAAGATCATGGCCAACCTCGACATCTCCGAACGCCGTCTGCCACAGGACGGCCGCATCAGGGCCATCGTCCGGAACCGGTACGTGGACTTCCGCGTCAACACCCTGCCGACCACGCAGGGCGAGAAAACGGTCATCCGCATTCTCGACAACCGTTCCATCCTGATCGGTCTGGAGCGGCTGGGGTTCGAGCCGGATCACCTCGCCATGTTCAAGGAGCACATCACTCGCCCGCACGGGGTCATTCTGGTGACCGGGCCGACCGGCTCCGGCAAGACGACCACGCTGTATTCGGCCCTCATGACGATGAACGGCGCGGAGATGAACATCTCGACGACCGAAGACCCGGTCGAATACTTCCTGAGTTTCGCCAACCAGGTCCAGATCAACGACCGAATCGGCTTCACGTTCGCCAGCGCCCTGCGTGCCCTGCTCCGACAGGACCCCGACGTCATTATGGTCGGCGAGATCCGAGATGAGGAGACCGCCCGTATTTCTGTCCAGGCCGCCCTCACCGGCCACCTCGTGCTTTCGACGCTCCATACGAACGACGCGCCGTCAAGCATTACGCGGCTGATCAATATCGGCATCGAACCGTACCTGATCAGCGCGTCGGTCAACGCGGTCATGGCCCAGCGTCTGGTCCGCCGCATCTGTGAGAAATGCAAAGAGACCTACGAGCCGAACGATGAAGTCAGGCTGGCCCTCCAAAAAGCCAACCTGCAGGTGGATACGCTATACCGCGGAGCGGGCTGTGACAACTGCCGCAACACCGGCTACAGCGGACGATGCGGCATCTACGAAATGCTCGAACTCGACGACGGCTTCCGAGACCTCGTGGCAACTCGGCCCAGTGTGACCAAACTGCGCCGCTACGCCCAGAAGCGCGGCATGGTCGGCCTGCGAGAGGACGGCCTCCGAAAACTTCGCAGGGGCGTCACCACCCTCGAAGAGGTGTTGCGTACCACCGAAGACGCCACCATGCCAACGGTTGGAGGAGACAAAACGTGAGCCGCATTTGGGAACTCCTCGAGCGGACGGTTGCCGGCGGGGCCAGCGACCTGCACATTATTGTCGGTCTGCCGCCGCTTCTGCGCATCCATACGGTCCTGGCCGAAATAGAAGGTGAACCCGTCATCAGCACCGAGGAGGCCAAAGCCGCCGTTCAGGACATCCTCGAAGACGATCAGTACAAGCGGTTCATCGCACAGCGCGACCTGGACTTCTCCGCCACCCTGCCCGCCGGTTCAAGGTTTCGCGTCAACGCCCACTTTCAACGCGGAGCGCCCGCCCTGGCGTGTCGCGCCATTCCGCTCAAGGTTCCCCAACTGGCGACGCTGAACCTTCCCGAGGCGGCCCATGCCTTCGCCGACACGCCGCACGAGGGAATCGTTCTTGTGACAGGCGAAACCGGAAGCGGAAAATCCACCACCCTCGCCTCCATGATCGACTACATCAACCACAGATACCCGTATCACATCATCACGCTTGAGGATCCGATCGAGTATTTCATCGAGTCGGACAAGTCCGCCGTGGAGCAACGCGAGGTCGGCCCCGACGTGCCGGATTTCAAGTCCGGACTCCGCCACGTGCTCCGCCAGGACCCCGACATCATCCTCATCGGCGAAATGCGAGACCTCGAAACCATCTCGACGGCGCTGACGGCCGCCGAAACCGGGCACCTTGTCCTCTCCACCCTGCACACGAACGACGCCGCCTCCACCGTTGAACGGATCGTCGACGTGTTCCCCGCCGCCCAGCAAAACCAGATCCGCTCCATGCTCGCCAACACGCTCAAAGGCGTCATCTGCCAGCGGCTGCTGCCGCGAATCGACGAACCCGGGATGGTTCCGGCCACGGAGGTGCTCATCTCGACGCCCGCCGTCCGCAACTGCATTCGCGAGAACCGCGTCTTCGAAATCTTCAACATCATCGAAACCAACCGCGCCGCCGGCATGCACTTGTTCGACACGTCCCTGAAGCAACTCTTCTTCGCCAGCATGATCAGCCGCGACGTCGCACTGCACTACGCACGGACCCCCGACGAATTGGCCCGCGCGATCTCGGCCTAGGTGAATGATGCCTACGTATCGGTATCAGATGAAGAAGCCCGACGGCCAGGTGGTTGTCGGAACCCTCAGCGCCGACAACCAGACCCTCGCGGCGCAGCAGATCCGTGAACTCGGCGGCGTTGTCCTGGACCTCACGCGGACCGGGACCGATGGCAACAAGGCGGCAAAGACGGGCGGTCTCGTTGTTTTCAACCGCATCGGCGCCAAGGACCTTCTCGCTTTCACAAGCCAGTTGAGCGTCATGTCAAAAGCCGGCATCGGCCTGACCACCGCCCTGGAGAGCATCGGCGACCAGATCGTCAACCCCCGCATGAACACCGTGGTCCGAACACTCAAACGCGACGTCGAGGCCGGACAACAGTTCTCGGAAGCCATTCAGCGGTTTCCCAAGGTCTTCTCGGTGCTCTACGTCAACATGGTCCGGGCCAGCGAGTTGGCCGGCACCTTCGGCCACATGCTCAGTCGCGTCAAAGACTACCTGACCCAGCAGGCCCAGACCAAGCGGCAGGTTGTCGGGGCCATGATTTATCCGTTCATCATCGTCCTCCTCGCCGTCGCGACCACCGTCTTCATGCTCACGTTTATCCTGCCCCAGTTCATGGTCCTTTTCGCGGGCAAAGAGGAGATTCTGCCCATGCCCACGAAGATGCTCATGGCCATGAGCACGTCGCTGCGGCACTACTGGTACCTCTACATCGTGGTTATGGGGGGCGCCACGGGAGGCCTGTTCTACTTCATCCGTACCGACGCCGGCCGCGCGTGGTGGGACATGGTAAAACTCAAAGCGCCGCTCCTCAAAAAACTGTGCCACGCCCTCTACCTGTCGAGGGGCCTCAGAACGATGGGCGAACTCGTCAACGCCGGCGTGCCGATGCTCGACACCATTGTCATCACGGCCGAGGTCAGCGGCAACGTCCACTACGCCAAGGTCTGGCATCGGGTCCACGCGGCCGTCCGGAAAGGCCAACGCCTGGCCCCCATACTGGCCAAGAGCCCTCTCATTCCCAACAGCGTCGCCCAGATGATCGCCGCCGGCGAGGAAACCGGAACCCTCGCCGACATCCTCACCGACGTCAGCGAGTTCTACGACGACCAGTTAACGGCCACCATCAAGGCGGTCACCAGCGCCATCGAGCCCATCATGATCATGCTCATGGGCGGCATCGTCGCGTTCATCGCCGCATCGATCCTGTTGCCCATCTTCAAGATGTCCCAGTTGGTGAAATAGCCATGAAACATCCACACAACACGCTCAAACGATCGCACCACGCCGCAGCCTTTACCCTGGCCGAGGTGCTTATCTGCACGGTCCTGCTGGCTTTGGCCTTTGTCGCGCTGGTCGCCGCCTACGGCTACGACTCCGTCGTGATTCAGCGCGGCGAGGAGACTACCTACGGAACCTTTCTTGCGGCCGAAATCCGCGACATGGCGCTCCGCATGGAACTCCAGGACGTGCTCAACCTCGATGGCACGACCTACAGCCCGGCGATTCTCAGCACGGGCCAGGAGCAGCCCCAGACGCAGTACACCCAGCAGATCGCGGTCACGCCGGTCACGGCCGCCGATCTCAACACCCAGGTAGCCCCGAGCCAGGCCGATGCGGCCAGGGTGACCGTTACCATCTCGGCGTACGGCAAGCCGGTTCTCGTTCAGAGTTACTACGCGTTTGACCTCTCGGCCGTTCCGTTCCAGTAAGATGAATACTGCCGATCGCGCCTCTCACGCCCCGGCGCGGACAACGCAAAAAAGGGAGGACGAACCATGACTGCGCAGCGAATCCGTGGTCGGGCGAAGGCAAAGGGCGTGGCATTCCTCATCACCATTATCTTTGTGGCGCTTTTTGCCTCCATGGCGGTGGCACTGGCAACCACCTCCGACATGAACATGCTCGTATCACGCAACCGGCTCGAAAGCAATCAGGCCGCCACACTCGTTGAAACCGGTCTGCTTCTGGCACAGAAGCAACTCGGCGGCGCCAACGTCTCAGGAGCCAGCGCCGAGGCCGTGCACGAATCAATCGCCGCCCACCTGCGCTCTGCGTGGGAATCTTCGAACGCCGTCGACGCCAGCGCCATCACCGCCGATGCCGGCGGCGTCGTGATCCCGCCCATCACGTTGGCCCGCGCCGACGGACGCACCGGCACCATCAGCCTGGTCATGACCTCCGACGGCGGCGTCGGCGACACGCCGACCATCGAAATCGCCGCCACCGGCAGGTTCGCTGGCGCCGTCCGGACGGCCTACTACGACCTTACCGTTCAGGCCGGGGGGCTGTTCGCCAAGTTCGGGCTCCTCAGCAAGTCGCCCATCGTCATGAAGGACAACGCCAGAATCCAGGGGGCCAACGACGACGAAGGCAGCATCTTCTCCAGCAGCAGCGGCTCGGCCGCCATCGACATGCGCGACGACGCCAGTATCAGCGGCGACGCCGGGGTCACCGCCGAGGAGAGCGGCATCAGCATACAAGACAATGCCAGCGTCGACGGCGAACAGGTCCATGGGGCGGACGAGCCCGAGTGGCCGGAGATCGACAACTCCGGCTTCGAGCAGTACGTCGAGGAAATCGTCACAGGCGACGTGGATGGAGACCAGACGCTCCACAACATCCGCATCCCCGCCGGAACCAACCCCACCTTCGACGGCAACATCGACATCTACGGCGTCATCTACATCGAATCGCCCAACACGGTCGAGTTCAAGGGGAACACCAATATCGTTGGGATGATCGTCACGGAAGAACCGGCCATCGAGAACCTTGATAACAACAAACTTGTGTTCAAGGGCAACCTCAGTGCCTCCGGCGCCGAGAACCTGCCGGACGAGGACCGCTACGCCGGCCTCCGCGACCAGACAGGAACCTTCATGCTGGCCCCCGGCTTCCTGGCAACGTTCAAGAGCAACTTCAACACGATTCCCGGCTCCATGGCCGCAGGGCAATTCCTCTTCCAAGACGACGCACAGGGAACGATCCGTGGAGGCCTTGTGAGCCTGAGCGACGCCGACCTCACGCTCAAGGACGACGCCTGCCTGACCATCGATAAGCAGAACGCCGACCCGAGCCCCACCGGACTCGGAAGCGGATACTCGCTCGTCTGTGTCACCGGATCTTACAAGGACTGAACGAAGCGATCGGAAAGGTAGGACCGAACATAACCACGGTATGGCGAAAAGCGGTGCGGCAGGAGCGGCACGAATGATAGCGGCGGTTTCGGCAGACCGCCGGCAACCCGCCCTGCCCGCCGGCAGCAGACCGCGTTCTCACGCCCCGGCGCGGCCGGCACGAAGGGAGGATTTGGCGATGAGTACGGGGCGAACCGGTAGCACGGCAAATAGCAGGGCAACCCCGAGAGGCATTGCCATCCTCATTGCCATAATCTTCGTGGCGATGTTCGCCTGCATGGCGGTGGCACTGGCGATCATGGCCGACTCTAACGCGGTGATCTCCCGCAACCGTCTCCAGATCAACCAGTGCTCGAGCCTGGCCGAGACCGGCTTGCTTCTGGCCCAGCGCGAACTGGGCGGCCTCAGCATTTCGGGAGAAACCGCCGCGTCGGTGCACGAGGAGATCGCCGACCATTTCCGCACCGCCTGGCTCGGCTCCACCATGGTTGACGCCGCCGCCATTACCGCCGACGCCGGCGGCGTCGTCCTGCCGCCCATCTGGCTGGCGCATCCCGACGGCCGCTCGGGCGCCGTCGAACTCGTCATCACGGCCGACGGCGGCGCGCACGAGACGGTCGGCATCGTCATCCAGTCCACCGGCAGGTTTGCTGGCGCCGTCCGGACGGTTTACTACGACCTGGGTGTCGAGAACACCATGTTCAACGCCTACGGCATCGTTGCGAAATCAAAGATCGTCATGACGGACAACGCCACGATTCAGGGGGCCAACAACGACCGGGAGGGCAGTATCCTGTCGGCCACCACGTCCGCGACCGGCGCCATCGACATGAGCGGCAGCGCCAGCATCAGCGGAGACGCCGCAGCCACCAACCCCGATGCGGACATCAGAACCAGCGACGACGCCAACGTCGGCGGTGACAAGATCGCCGGAGCCCCCGAACCCTTGTGGCCGACCGTCCAGACCGCCGATTTCGAGCAATACGTCGAGGAAGTCGTCGTCGGCGATGTCAGCGAGACGACGCTTCACAACATCCGCATCCCCGCCGGCACCAATCCCACCTTCAGCGGCAACGTCAACCTTTACGGCGTGGTCTACATCGAGTCGCCGAACATCGTCACCTTCGCGGGCAACACAAACCTCTGTGGCATCGTCGTCGCCGAGGAACCCGCCGCCGAAAACCTGGAAATCAACCAGATCCTGTTCACCGGCAACCTCAGCGCCTCCGGGGTCCAGAACCTGCCGGCCGAAAGCCGCTATGACGGACTCCGGGACGAGACCGGCTCATTTCTTCTGGCCCCGGGCTACGCGGCCGACTTCTCAGCCAATTTCAGCACCATCGGCGGGTGCATGGTGGCCGGCAAGTTCGTCTTCCGCGGAAACGCCGCCGGCACCATCGGCGGCACCATCATAAACCTCAACGACTCGGCCGTTGAACTCAAAGGCAACGCCAACCTGATGATCGACAAGAGCGCGGCGAACCCACACCCCGCGGGGCTCACCGAGGCGTACGCCTTGGTCTGCCTCAGGGGATCTTACAGGGAGGAGTAAAACATGCGACACCCAACCTCAAAAACCCGTGGCTTTACCATAGCCGAACTGCTCATCGCCATGGCGCTGATGGGCCTGCTCCTTTCGGCCATCGCCTACGGCATGTACAGCGCCGAGACCACCAGCGACTACAACATCAGGAAAGCGGAACTCGTGACCCGCGCGCGCGGCGTTCTCGACCGCATCGCGGCCGACACGTGGCGAGCCGACGCCACACTGGTTTCCGAGGATCGGACTGCCGTCAACATCATGTTCGCCAGGCGCCTGCCCGGCGGCGGACAAGAGACCGTCTGGCGCCAGTATCGAAAAGAGCAGGTCGGCGGCGAAGCGGTCATCAAGGTCTACGAAGACGACAGCCCCATAGCCTTCCCGCCCGCAACACCTTTGAGCAGCGCCACCGGCGCCGTCCTCACACCCAACGTCAAGACGTTCGACGTGTGGTCCGAGGTCACGTCCCCACGCACCATCACCGAGACACTCTCCTGCCAGATCACCGCCACCTGCGGACCCAACGCCGGCAACACTTTCACCCTCCCGATGGAAGAAGGCCCCTACGTCATGAAACTCTCCCAAACACAGTACGACGAACGTCCTCCCCAAGAGTGCGTCGACTATGTGCCCAGGCCCGAATACGAGCCCGACGACAACCCCAACGTCTACTGGCTGTGCATGGAAGACGCCCAGGCCCCCCCCGTTGCACTCCCGGACGCAGACTGGGACCACAACGACTTCATGCTCAAGGTTACCGAGGGGCCCGACCAGGTCGAAATGGAAGTCCACTGGGGCACCGCCGCCTACGACCGCGACGTCATGGGGCCCGACGGCGCACTCCTCTACGGCGACCTCGGCGGCACACACACCTACACCTACGTGCCCTATTGTGCGGATAGCGACAAGGTCCGCGTCGAACTCGAACTCCAGGACGGCAACGTCGAGACCGGCGCAACCATTACCGCCACCCAGCGCAAGTCGCTGTTCTGACCTGCATGTGCCACGCTTTGGCGGCTTCATGCGCGGCGGGCAATCTTGCCCGCCGCGTTTTGCGCGGTGGGTGTCCCCACCCACCGCGCAAAGTCGCTCGCGGCGGGTGGCATGGCCACGCTTGCGTGGCCATGGGTTTGATCCCGCTTCATGGCGGGTGGCATGGCCACGCTTGCGTGGCCATGGCCTTTGCTCCTGCCGGGTGGCATGGCCACGCTCGCGTGGCCATGGGCTTGCTCCTGCCGGGTGGCATGGCCACGCTCGCGTGGCCATGGGCTTGCTCCTCCCGGTTGCCATGCCCCCGGGCGTTTGGGCAAATCGGCTTTTGAAACAGCCCTACGCAGCAGCGAGAAACTCTTTACAAGCGCGCGCAGCGCCGCGGTTTATCCCCCCCTCCTCTCCACCTCGGAACCAAGCGCCGTACAACGGCCGGACTCTTGGTACGTGTTCAGGTTCCGTGCACCTGGTTTAACCCCACGGGCTTTAAGCCGGTCAACTTTGAGTATAGGCGGTTGGCTGGAAGCAGGGCGGCTGGGGCGCGAGGAGAGGCTGGTTCAGAGAGGGGCCCTGTGGATACGGTGCGTGTTGTTTTTGTGGGAGGGTAAGGCGAATGACCGAGAAGAGTGCGGATTTGCCGCGCAAATTCTCTTCCTGGGGCAGATTCGCAGTCTGCCGGGCACAGGGCTAAACGACGAGAAAACAAAACTTTTTACTTGCTTTTGAGCCGAGGCGTGCCGTAATCTACAATAGACGTGCAAAGGAAGTGCCTCGGGGGGACGTAGGGATGGGGCCGGGCCGACGCGCATCGGCGGCTTGGATTCTACTCTTCGCACTCGCGCTTACTCTGCATGCCCACGCCGCTCAGAACGCGCCGTGGACCACTTTCACGCGGCCGGGCCGCTTCATCACCTGCCTCCACGCGACCGACGGCGCCCTCTGGATCGGCACTGAGGACCACGGTCTGTAGCGACTGGACCTCTTGGCCAACCCCGCGGGCGCCGACGCCTGGACGCAGTTCACCGGCGACGACGGCCCGCACACCGAGCACGTCTACGCCCTGGCCGAGGACGCCGCCAGCCGCCTCTGGGTCGGCACCGTCAACGCGGGCGTCAGCGTCTATAGCGGCGAGGCGTGGCGGAACTACGGCGTCCTGGACGGCTGCCTGGGCGAACGCGTCTTTGCCATCGCCGCCGACCCGGACCCCGACCGCGGCCACGTGTGGATCGGCACCGACCAGGGGCTGACCTGCTGGACGCCTGCCCCCAAGACCACCGCCGACGCCGCCCCCGGCAACGCCTCCCTCGCCCCCGGCACCTGGCGGACCTACACGCGCGCCGACGGCCTTCCCTCAGACCAAATCTACGCCCTGGCCGTTGATAAGCGCGGCCGCGTGTGGGTCGGCACGGAATGCGACGGCTTGGCGTGGGCCGACCCGCCCTACAGGAAGTGGAACCCCGTCCGTGCCCCGGCCGAACGGTCCGGCGATAAAGGGGAGGCCCCGGGCATCCGGAAGGGCACGGCCCCCGGCCTGCCCTCGAACCTCATCAACGATCTTGTAGTCACCGACGACGGCACCATCGTGGCCGCCACCGACTACGGGCTGGGCATCGGCCGGCCCGGCGGCAGGGGGTGGGTCGGCTGGCAGGGTCTGGCCACCGAGCCGTTCCGCAACACCGTCCGGGGGCTGGCGGTCGATGCGGCGGGCGATGTGTGGCTCGCCAGCCGGCACAAGGGCCTCGC
This sequence comes from uncultured Anaerolineales bacterium, assembly GCA_964539385.1. Taxonomy (GTDB): domain Bacteria; phylum Planctomycetota; class Phycisphaerae; order FEN-1346; family FEN-1346; genus JAUVZF01. Next base: position 71,675 of record CAZIJC010000003.1, read on the forward strand.
GCGGCTATCCATGCCGTCCGCGAAGGTCAAGACCTTTCAGAAACAATGGCCCAAGGGGAACAAGAAGCGGTGGCCGCCGCCGGCCAACTACGTGTTCGACGTGGCCGTCACGCGCAGCGGCGAGGTCTGGGCGGGCACCTACGGCGGCGGTTTGGCGGTGCTCAGCGCGAAGACCCCGGCAACATCCACGAGAGCCTTCAAACCCGTCAAGCGCGGCCACCGAAAGGCCGAGGCGCCTCCCCTGCCCGCCCCCGCGCCGGTGCCCGGCCTGGAGGCTCTGAACGCGCTCCTCGCTTCCCTCGCCCGCGTGCCGTACCTGCCGCCGCAGCGTCAGCCGGCGGCGGTCCGCCTGGACGACGACTGGCTGACCAAAGGCGACTGCCTCGGCCGCTACGGCCGGTACTACGGCTGCTGGTGCGCCATCTGCTCGCCGAGGAACTACGAGTGGGGCGCGGGCCCGGAGAAGGTCGAGAAGTGCGCCTTCATCGGCCCGAACTGCCGCAAGGGCGACTCGCTCCGCTACTGGGTCCACTGGCTTTACACCACCAATCCGAACACGCTCGAGATGCCGCCCACTTACCTCCACAGCCGCGTCGTCAAGAGCTTCACCACATGGGACCGCTACCGCCGCCAAGCCGAGTGGGACGACCACGGCGAGGCGTACCCGTGGGCCAAGGACGGCCCGCACCTCTACTGTACCCTGAAGGTGCCGGACGGCCTCTTCACCCTCTCGCTCTACAACTTCAACAAGGACGGACACTACGGGAACGGGAACAATCGCTTTCGGGACTATCGGTTGTCGATTCGTCAGCACCCAGCAGACCGGCCGGTTTGGGAGATTGAGGGGTTTGAGAAGTGGCCGGAACTGGCCCGCGGCCGGGTGCAGGATTTCTGGAACGGCGTGTACAAGCGGTTCCTCGTCCGCGGACCGTGCGAACTTACGATCCACCAGGACCGCAACCACTCCTTCAACACGAACCTCTCCGGTATCTTCCTGGACCTGGTGGACGAGTACCCCGTCCCGTACTTTAGGACCGTCGAGGAGCACGAGGCCGAGCGGGCCGAGCGGGAAACAGCGCGCAAGGCCATACTCCGCGAGATCCGCACCCCCGGCGCCCGCGCCCGCCGTTTCGCTCCGGCCGCGAAGGACTTGTCCGCTGTAGCCTCGGCGAAGGGGGAGGCCGACGCCGCGCGGCGGCTCTTCGGCGAACTGGAGCGGATGCGTCTCTGGAACCCCGT